>NZ_JBFAIA010000037.1:0-53239 GCF_040654455.1 Nonomuraea sp. NPDC050691 | reverse complement strand
GGCGGCTGGAGCGCGAGCGCCGGGCGCGCGTGGACGAGGTGCTGGAGCTGTGCGGGCTCACCGCGCTGCGCGACGCGTACGCGGCGGCGCTGCCGGTGGGGCAGCGGCGGCTGGTGGAGCTGGCCCGCGCCCTGGCCGACCGGCCGAGGCTGCTGCTGCTCGACGAGCCCACCTCCGGGCTCGACGCGGAGCAGACCGCCCGCCTGCGCGAGGTCCTCGCGGCGCTGGACACCACGGTGCTGCTCGTCGAGCACGACATGGGCTTCGTCATGGACGCCTGCGACCGGCTGGTGGTGCTCGACCTCGGCCGGGTCATCGCCACGGGCACGCCGGACGAGGTCCGGGACGACCCGGTGGTGCGGGCGGCGTACCTGGGCTGACTCAGAAGGACGGGGCGGCGCGGATCGCCGTGAGCAGGTGGGCGTGGACGCGGGCGACCGGCTCGGCGGACAGGCCGCCGGAGCGGACCGCGAGGTAGCCGGTGTTGATCGGCGGCATCTCCGGCTCGGCCAGCGCCACCAGCGCCCCGGACGCCAGGTGCGCGCGGCACAGGTACGAGGGCAGCACCGAGCACCCCATCCCGGCCAGCACCGCGTTCAGGACGCCCCGCAGGTCGGGGATCACCACCTGGGCGGCCATCGACGGGCGCCGGCCGAAGACCGTGCGCCAGTAGCGCCGCACGATCGGCAGGTCCTCCGCGTACGCGATCAGCGGCAGCTCGCCCGGCCACCGTCCCGCCACGGCCGGGGCGGCGACCAGCACGAACTCCTCGTCGTACACCGGCTCGGCCTGGATGCCGCGGTGGCGCGGCCGGATCGTGGAGATCACCAGGTCGAGCCGCCCGGCGGCCAGGCCGGCGAGCAGGTCGTCCGACAGGCCGAGCGTGAGGCGCACCCGCAGCCCGTCGGCCACCAGCGGCGCCAGCATCGGCACCACCTGCTCCGACAGGAACTCCGCCGGCCCGCCGAGGTGCACCGCGCGTTCGACCGGCAGCCGCGAGCCCACGACGGCGTCCAGCGTGTCGAGGGGAGCGGCCACCCGGCGGGCCAGCTCGTCCGCGGCGGCCGTGGGCGTCACGCCCCGCGGCATGCGGTCGAACAGCGGCCGTTCCAGGGCCGCCTCCAAGGTCTTGACCTGGGCGGTGACGGCGGGCTGCGACAGCCGGAGCGTCCGGGCCGCCGCGGTGATCGACCCGGTGCGGTAGACCGCGAGGAAGGTCCTGAGCAGATCCAGCGATACCGGCATATCAGTATTCTGATGCCTCAACGGGCTTCGCGCTATTTGTGGCTGATGGCCGGGGGCGTCATCCTGGGGGCATGACCAAGCGCATTCTCATCGCTCTGACCAGCCACGACGACCTCGGGGGCGTGCGCGGGACCGGCTACTACGTGTCCGAGGCGGCCCACCCGTGGGAGGTGTTCCGGGCGGCCGGGTTCGACGTGGACGTGGCCAGCGTGCGCGGCGGCGAGCCGCCCCAGGACGGCCACGACCCGTCCGACGAGGTGCAGAACGCCTTCCTCGCGACGGAGGCGGCCCGCGACACCGCCAAGCTGGCCGACGTGGACGGCTCCGCCTACGACGCCGTCTTCTACGCCGGCGGCCACGGCACCATGTGGGACTTCCCGTCCGACCCCGACGTCGCCCGCGTCGGCAGGGAGGTGTACGAACGCGGCGGCGTGGTGGCCGCCGTCTGCCACGGGCCGTCCGCCCTGGTGAACCTCACGCTGTCCGACGGCACCCACCTGGTGGACGGCAAGCGGGTCGCCGCGTTCACCGACAGTGAGGAGAAGGCCGCGGGCGTGGACACCGTCGTGCCGTTCCTGCTGGCGGACGCGCTGGTGGAGCGGGGCGCGCGGCACGAGGCGGCGCCGGACTGGCAGGCCCAGGTGGTCGTCGACGGCCGTCTCGCCACCGGCCAGAACCCGGCCAGCGCCGCCCCACTGGCCGAGCGCGTCGTCGAGCTCCTCGCGTAGCGCCCTCCCGGCCCTGGGGGTACGGCGGCCCGTCCCGAGGAAAGACATCGGGCATGACGTTGCACCCCAACCTGGACCCGGAGCTGCGCGAGGCCCTGGAGCGGGCGCCGCTGCCCACGCTGGAGGCGGCGACGCTCACGCCCGAGGTCGTCGTACGGCAGCGGGCCGAGCTGGACGCCCTGCTGACGCTCATGCCGCCGCCGGGGCCGGGGGTGGAGGTCGGGGACAGGCACGTGCCCGGCCCCGAAGGCGACGTACGCCTGCGTGTCTATGCCCCGGCCACCCCGCCCGAGCACTCCCGGCCCTCCGGGAGTGCTCATCCGGAAGGCCCGCCCGAGCTCTCGCGGTCGGCCGGGAGGCCGTGTCTGTACTGGATCCACGGCGGCGGCATGGTCTTCGGCCGGCCGGAGATGGACGACGGCCTGCTGGCCGGCTACGTGGAGCGGCTCGGCTGCGTCGCCGTCTCCGTCGACTACCGGCTCGCGCCCGAGCACCCGCACCCCGCGCCCGTCGAGGACTGCTACGCCGGCCTCGTGTGGACCGCCGCGAACGCCGCCGGGCTCGGCGTCGACCCCGCCCGGCTGGCCGTCGCCGGCATGAGCGCGGGCGGCGGCCTGGCCGCGGCCACGACCCTGCTGGCCCGCGACCGGGGCGGCCCGGCCGTGGCGTTCCAGCTCCTGGCCTGCCCGATGCTCGACGACCGCGGTGTCACCCCGTCCAGCCGCCGCCTCGCCGACGCCCTGCTGTGGGACGGCGCGGCCAACGCCTTCGGCTGGCGGGCCCTGCTCGGCGACCGGGCGGGCGGCGAGGACGTCTCCCCGTACGCGGCGCCGGCCCGGGCGGCGGACCTGGCGGGGCTGCCTCCGGCGTTCGTGGACGTGACGGAGCTGGAGATCTTCCGGGACGAGGCGCTCGAGTACGCCCGGCGGCTCGCCGAGGCGGGGGTCTCGACGGAGTTCCACCTGTATCCGGGCGGCTTTCACGGGTTCGATGTGCTGCTGCCGGACACCGAGCTGGGCCGGGCCGTCTCCGCGGCCCGGCTCGCCGCCCTCCGGCGCGCCTTCCGGCACCGATGAGGAGCTCCGCCGCCGCCACTCGGCGCGAATGCCCGAGCGCATGCGGGATGTCCGTGGTCAGGGGACGGCACGATGCCGCGCAGCTGGCCAGCTAACCAAGCGTGCGCTAGGTTGGTGTGGTGGATCTCGACTTCACCAGGGCCGAGCTGGACTTCCGCGCAGAGGTCCGCGGCTGGCTGGCCGAGCACGTACCCGACCGGCTCCCGTCGATGGACACCCCCGAGGGCTTCGAGGCGCACCGCGCCTGGGAGGCGCTGCTCGCCTCCGCCCGCCTCTCCGCCGTCTCCTGGCCCGAGGAGTACGGCGGGCGCGGCGCGTCGCTCGTCGAATGGCTGATCTTCGAGGAGGAGTACTGGGCCGCGGGCGCCCCCGGAAGGGTCAGCCAGAACGGGATCTTCCTGCTCGCCCCGACCCTGATGGCGTTCGGCACCGAGGAGCAGCGGCGCGCCTGGCTGCCCGGCATGGCCCGCGCCGACCAGGTCTGGGCGCAGGCGTGGTCCGAGCCCGAGGCCGGCAGCGACCTGGCCGCCCTCACCTCCCGCGCGGAGCGGGCCGACGGCGGCTGGCGGTTGTACGGGCAGAAGACGTGGAGCTCGCGGGCCGCGTACGCCTCGCACGGGTTCGGCCTGTTCCGCACCTCCGGGGCGCGGCACAAGGGGCTGACCTACGTCATGTTCCCGCTGGAGGACGTCACCGTGCGGCCAGTCGCCCAGCTCGACGGGCTGCCCGGGTTCGCGGAGCTGTTCTTCGACGGCGTGTACGTGCCCGACGCGATGGTGATCGGCGAACCCGGGGACGGATGGCGCATCGCCATGTCCGCCACCTCCTCCGAACGCGGTCTCACCCTGCGCAGCCCCGGCCGCTTCCTGGCCACCGCCGACCGGCTCGTCGCCCTGGCCCGCGAAGCCGACCCGGCGCTCGCCGACCGGGCCGCCCGATGCTGGAGCGACGCCGAGGCGTACCGGCTGCACACCTTCCACACCGCCCGCCGGATCACGGCCGGAGAGGAGATCGGGCCCGCGTCGAGCATGGGCAAGGTCTTCTGGTCCGAGCTGGACCTGCGGATGCACGGCCTGGCCATGGAACTGCTGGGCGAGCGGGCGGGGGCGACGCCGTGGCTCGACGGGTTCCTGTTCGCCCTGGCCGGGCCCATCTACGCGGGCACCAACGAGATCCAGCGCACGATCATCGCCGAGCGCGTCCTGGGCCTGCCCCGGTGACGCCACGCCCTGCCGAGCCGGGAGGCCCGCTCGATGGACTTCGCCTTCACCCCGGACCAGCTCGCGCTGGCCGAGACCGTACGAGACGTCCTGACGGAGCACTGCCCGCCCTCGGCGTTGCGCACCGGACGCCTGCCCGCCTGGGACCGGCTCGCCGCCGTGGGGTTCTTCGGGCTGCTCGTGCCCCCCGAGGCCGACGGGCTGGGACTCGGCCTGGTGGACGCCCTGCCCGCCCTTGAGGAGACCGGCAGGGCGTGCCTGCCCGGGCCGGTCGTGGAGACGGCCGTCGTCGCGCCGTACCTGCTGCCGGGGGTGCCCAAGCTGGCCTCCGGGGCCGTGCGGGTGAGCGTGGCGCCGCCGGGCGGCGCCGGCGCGCCGGACGCGGACCTGGCCGACCTCATAGTGGTCGCCTCGGAGGACTCTTCCAGGAACGGGAACCGCGGTGAGGCGCGGGTGGTGGGGCGCGAGGCGGCGCGGCTGCGGCCCGTGCCGGGTCCGGACCCGTGCCGCCGGCTGTCCGAGGTGTCGTACACGGAATCAACGCCGCTGGACCGGCCGCTCGCCCCGGCGCTGCGCGCGGCCGCCGTGGCGACCGCCGCCCAGCTCATCGGGGTCGCCCGGAGGCTGCTGGACGTCTCCGTGGCCTACGCGCGGACCCGCAGGCAGTTCGGCGCGCCGATCGGGTCGTTCCAGGCGGTCAAGCACCGGCTGGCCGACGTGGCGGTCGGCATCGCCTTCGCGGCGCCGCTGGTCCACCGGGCCGCCCTGGCGGTGGACGCCGAGGCGGCCGTACGGGATGCGGACCGGGACGTGAGCGCGGCCAGGGCGGCCGTACCGGATGTGGGCCGGGACGTGAGCGCCGCCAAGGCGGCCGCGAGCGAGGCCGCCGACCTCGCCGCGCGCGCCGCGCTCCAGACGCACGGCGCGATCGGGTACACCGAGGAGCTCGACCTGAGGTTCTGGCTGGCCCGCGCCTGGTCGCTGTCGGCCGCGTACGGCGGCGCGGCCGAGCACCGGGCCAGGATCCGCGAGGCCCTCGCCGGCGGCGACCTCCGGAGGTACCCGTGAAGTACGGCGTGCCCCTGGGCCTCATCCACCCGGCCGCGTGGAAGGACGTCGCGGTCGCGGCCGACCGGCTCGGGTTCGAGTCGGTGTGGCTGCCGGAGCATCTCGTGTTCACCACCGACCTGTCGTCGGCCGCCTACCCGGGCGGCTCGAACCCGGGCATCAAGCCGTCCACGCCCCTCTTCGACGCCCCGGCGTACCTGTGCTGGCTGGCCGCGCTCACCACCCGCGTCCGGCTGGGCACGGCCGTGCATCTGCTCGCGCTGCGGCACCCGTTCGTGTCGGCGCGCGCCTTCGCCACCCTCGACGTGGTGTCGTCCGGCCGGGCGATCTGCGGGGTGGGGGCCGGGTGGTACCGGGGCGAGTGGGAGGCGGCCGGGGTGCCGTTCAAGGACCGGGGCGCCCGGCTGGACGAGGTCATCGAGGTGACCCGGCGGCTCTGGAACGAGCCCGTGGTGGCGCACGCCGGGACGTTCTACTCGTTTCCCGAGGTGGCGTTCGAGCCGAAGCCCGTACAGCACCGGCTGCCGATCCTGTGCGGCGGCGAGTCGCCCGCCGCGCTGCGCCGGGCCGCGCGGCTGTGCGACGGCTGGATCAGCATGCCGCACACGCTGGAGTCGGTCCGACCCCAGCTCGACCGCCTGGCCGCGCTCGGGGGGACGAGGTCGGTGACGGTCCACGCGTACGAGCTGGGGTCGCCGGACGAGGTGCCGTCCTGGGCGGCGCTGGGGGTGGACCGGCTCATCGTCCGTCCGTGGAGCCGGAGCCGGGACGCGGTGCCGAGCCTGGAGTCCTTCGCGGCCCGGTACGGCATCACGCGCGCGTAGGAAGGATGAGCCGGCACGACCGGTGACCGGCCGGTCTCTCGGAGTGGACGGCCCCGCCGGAGTCGCCTCCTTCGGGGCCGGCGCAGTCGTAGGTCCCGTCACCGTTCTGCGTCAGGCGCGATGGCGGCCCTTCCGGCGGCGGCTCTCCCGGGCGGGGGAGTCTGCGACCGTGGCGGCCGGGGAACGGTCCCCGGCTCCCGGAACGGCGGCCGAGGGCGCGGCCGGGACCGTCGCCGTGTTCGCGGCACCCAGGGGCCCGAGGGGGGCCCGGCCCGCCGGCGACGCCTCCGGGAGGAGCGGCGCTGAGAGCGGCGGCGTGGCGGGGGACAGGGTGCGGTGGGGGGCGGCTTCCGCGGCGGCGTAGGCGGGGGAGCGGTGGCGGCGGCCCCGGAGCGGCCCGTCCTGGGCGAACTGGTCGGACCAGCGGGGCTCCAACTGGCGCACGTCCCATCGGCCACCGGCGCGGTGGGCGTCACCGCGATGGGCGTCGGACCCGTGGGTGTTGGCGCGGTGGGAGCCGGGGTGGCCGTCACCGGGCTGCGGGTGGGTCCAGTGAGGGTCGATCCGGCGGGCGTCCATGTGGTGCGGCTGCTCGGCGCGGTGCTGCGTGGCTCCGCGGTGACGGCGGCCGCGCGGGGCGGCGTCGGGCGAGAACGTGGCCGGCTCCTCGACGGGGTGCCCGCTGCGGCGCCTCCGCCCCCGGTAGCCGCCGCTGGAGGCGTCCTGCCGCCCGGGCCGACCCGGGAGGTCCTGCCGTCCGGACCGCCCAGCGAGGTCCTGGCGCCCGGACCGCGTCTGAGCGCCGGTCACGCGGGCGGCGCCTCCGCGGGTGCCTTCCCAGCGTGCGTAGCGGCCCTGGAGGCCGTCATCCGTGCGGGCGTGGCCGCCCTGGAGACCGTCCGTGACTCCGGACCGTCCCTGGAGTCCGCCCTGGTGGGCGTAGGCGCCCTGAGGCGCGTCCAGACGGGCGGCCGGTCCGTCCAGGCGGGCGGCCGGCTCGTACAGGTGGGCGTCCGCGTCGTACGGGGCCTCGCCGGCGCTCATGGGACGGGCCGGACGGCCGCCGAAGGCGTCCCATGATTCCTCCTCGCGCGGCAGGCCCTGGGCGTCGCGCAGGAGGGGCTGGGCGTCACGCAGCAGGTGCGCGACGTCCGGCGGCAGGGACTCGGCGGCCGGCCACGGCTCCGAGGACACGTACCGCGTGACGCGGATGGCGCCGGACGTGTGAGGTGTCTCCGGGGCACGGGCGGACGACCGGCCGGCGGCGGAGCGGGGGCTGAACGCGTCGAACCGGCTCGTCGCCTCCGGGATCGCGAAGGTGCCCGGCGGCAGCGCCAGGCGCGCGGCGATCGTCTCCGCTGACAGCCCCCACTGCGCCGCGGCCGTCTCCAGCGGTACGAACCTGCCGCGGCCCGTCGCCGGGCCCGGCGTGGTCTCCATCGGGACGATGCGGCGGGCGCCGAGCGCCTCCAGCGGCGTGCCCTGGTGGATGGCCGTGGGCTCCAGCGGAGCCGCGGACGCGTCCTCCGAGAGGAAGGCGAGAATGTCCGGGTGCAGGGGCATGGGGCCCGTGGCGGCCGGGTCCACCGGGAAGAAGTCCGCGGAGGACGCCGCACCGGCACCGTACCCGGAGCCGGAGCCCGGGCGGAGGGTGGCGGAGGAACCGCCGAGGGCCGCCGAGCGCGACGCGCTGACCGGCTCGACCGTCTCCAGCAGGGCGTCCGCGGCCGGGTGAGCGGAACGTCCCGCCCCGGCCAAGGCGCCCGCTGTCACGAGGGTGCCGGTCGTCAACGTGGCGTCCGCCGTCGTACGGCGCACCATCGTGGCCTTGACCGGGGTGCTCGCGGTGGCCGGGGCGAAGGCCGGGCGGCGCGGACGGCGGTGGCGGCGGCGGCCCGGAGCGGCCGGGGCCGGGGTGGCCGTCGCGGGCCGGGCGCGCATGTGCCGGGTCTTGGCCACCGCCAGCAGCGCGAGCGCGGCCACCAGCGCGGAGCCCACCAGCGTCGGCGACTCCAGCGCCGGGGACGGGTGCGAGGCCGAGGCGTCCACGAGCGGCGTCAGCGGCTCGCTGGTGACGGCCTTGGTGTCGGCCGTGGCGGGCTTGGCGTGCTTGCCCTTCTTGGCGGCCTTGTCGGCGTTCGTGGCGGCCGAGCTGGTGGTCTGCGGCCGGGCCTGGGGCTGGGCGGGCTGCGTCTGCGGCGTGGGGACGGTCGCCTGCTGGGCGCCGTTGCTGGGCTTCGCGGTGGGTTCGGCGCGGGCGGCCAGCGGAGGCTGGACGATGTTGACCTCGGAGTACGGGATCAGCGCCCCGAGCGTGCTGTCGGTCTGCTGGAGGAGCCCGGAGTCGGTGCTCGTCGGGGGAAGGACGGGATCGACCGAGTCCTTCCGGAACTGCTCCTCGCGGGCCTTGCGGTCGAGACGCTCCTTGATCCGCCACGGGTAGCCGTAGCCGACGACCTTGCTCGTGTCACGTTCCTTGCGCTTGAGGACGCCGCCGTCGATGTTGCCCTCGATCGTGTAGATCGTGTGGCCCTCGACCCGGGTCACGATGCCCACGTGGTCGATCCGGTCGATGTCGTCGGAGCCGCTCCAGTCGTAGAAGACGAAGGCTCCGGGCTCGGGCTTGCGCCCCCAGGCGTCGTGCTTGCGGAACCACTTGGCGTGACTGACGGTCCAGGCGAACTGGCCCATCCACTCCTCGTAGCCGAGCTTGTGCGCGGCCCAGGAGAGCATCATGTCGCACCACGGCGCGGAGGTGTAGTCGGCGTCGAACTCGATGTTCTTGCCGTACCAGTCGCCGAACTTGGTGTACGCACCGCCCCTCTCGGAGTAGCCGAGCTGGCTCTCGAGAAGGTCGATGAACTTCCGCATCTCTGGCGTCATGTAGTGCAGAGAAACCTTCCGGGCAAGACCGGATTCATCCACGCAGCCTGGGGTACACGGGGTATCCCGGGACACGTGTGACAGATCCAGAGGCCTGTAGTCTTCGTGACGATCGGAGGCTACCGTGACAAAAGGGCAGGTAAAGCACCCGTCAAGCGCGTGTCGCGCTGGTGGCGGAGGTGAAGGTGCAGGTCAAAAGCTTGCCAGATTTGTCCAAAGAACGTGTTGTTTATAGGTAAAAGATCTACCTTGTAGCGCCGAAGATCCCGATTTGCTAGAACGTGTTCTAAGATGCGTTCCATGACGATCGACGTCGCCGCCCAGGACGCCCGCCTCGAAGCCCTCTGCTCCCTGGCGCAGGGGACCAGGGAGTTCATGGACGCCGTGGCCCTCACCGAGGTGGGCGGGAGCGAGATCGCCGCCGTGGCCGCCGAGCTGGCCACCCTGACCGCGCGCCTGCGGGCGGCCGTGCGGGAGACCCCGCAGCCGCTGGAGATCGGCGCGGACGGCACCGTGCGGCACCTCGGCAACGCCGTCACCGGCGCCGCCAACCCGCACGCGCTCCCTCTCGTGGTCGAGCGCGACCCCGAGGGCGGCGTACGCGCCGACATCGCCTTCCGCCCCCTGCACGAGGGGCCGCCCTCCGCTGTCCACGGCGGCATCAGCGCGATGATCCTCGACCACCTGCTCGGCCAGGCGGTCGCCGCCGCCGGGGTGGCCGGGCTCACCGGCACGCTGACCGTCCGCTACCGGGCGACCGTCCCGTACGGCCGGCCGCTGGTGGCCACAGCGGCGCACACCCGGTCGGAGGGCCGCAAGTCGTGGGCCGACGGGCGCATCGCCCTGCCGGACGGCACCGTGCTGGTGGAGGCGACCGGCCTGTTCATCACCCCGACCGAGTGGCTCGGTCTCAAGGTCACCTGAGAGCTCTCACCGCCTCTCCCGCCGTGAGCGCCCTCACCGCCCGGGCGCGGGTCGCGGTCGCCCGGACTCGGCCCTCACTGCCCTGGCTCAGGTCACGGTCGTCCGGCCCGTTCTCAGTACCCCGCCCCGGTCGTCAGGCCGCCGTCCACCGTGAACTCGCCGCCCGTGCAGTAGCTCGACCGGTCCGAGGCCAGGAACGCCACCACGTGCGACACCTCCACCGGCTTGGCGAACCGCTTGATCACCATGGCCCGCACGAACGCCTCGGCGTCGACCTCGACCATCATGTCCGGGTTCATGGCCATGGACGTGTTGATCGCCCCGGGGTGCACGGAGTTGACGCGGATCTTGAAGGGGGCCAGCTCCCGGGCCGCCGACTTGGTCACCCCGCGCACCGCGAACTTCGAGGCCGCGTACGCCGACAGGCCTTCGGCGCCGACGAAGCCCTCGATCGAGGAGATGTTCACGATCGAGCCGCGCCCGGCCGCCTTCATGGGCTCGATGACCGACTTGACGCCGAGCCACGTGCCCTTGAGGTTCACGTCGATCACGCGGTCGAACTCCTCCGGCTCCATGTCCGCGATACGCCGAAATTTCAGGATCCCGGCGTTGTTGACCAGGACGTTCAGGCGGCCGTGCAGCGACACAGCGGTCTCCACTGCCCGCGCCCACTCCTCCCGGTCCGTCACGTCGTGATGCACGAAGGTCGCGCCGGTCTCCTCCGCCAGCGCCTTGCCCTCCTCGTCGAGCACGTCGCCGAAGACCACCTCGGCGCCCTCCTCGCGGAACAGCCGCACGTGCGCCTCGCCCATGCCCCGCGCGCCGCCCGTGATCAGCGCCACCTTGCCGTCAAGCAGTCCCACCGCGACCTCCCGCCGCTCCCGCGCTCACGCCGGCCCCGATCCCGCGCCGGCCTTCAAGACCCAGCCCGCCCGACCCGCCGCCCCTCTGGGGGTGGGCCGTCTTCTGAGGTTCTGTCATCGGATGTCCGGCCGTCGGACGTCCGGGCGTCGGATGTCCGGCCATCCGATGTCCGGCCATCCGATGTACGACCGGATGAGCGGCCGTCTGGGATGCGCCCATCCGGGGAACGGCTGTCCGGGATGCGTCCGTCCGGGGGACGGTTGTCCGCGGTCCGCCCTTTCAGGGGTCCGCCGTCCTTCGAGGTTCGGCTTTCCTTCGGGTGGCGGGCGCCCTCCGGGGGGCGGCCGTGCGCGGGCCGCCTCTCCGAGGCCAGGCAGCCGTCCAAGGTCCGGCCCGACGCGACCGCCACCGCGGCCGCCTCCATGGACCGGTACACCGGGATGCCGGCCCGCGCGGCGATCCCCCTCACCTCGTCCTCCACGCCCGCGGGCGCGCACTCGCCGTTGCGCGTGACCAGCGTGAACCTGGTCCCGGCCAGCTCCTCCTGCGCCTCGCCGAGCGCTCGGGCGTACTCCAGCAACGGCTCGGCCGCCGTGCCGTAGGTGAAGAAGCTCTGCACGTTGACGTGCGCCACGACGTCCCGGTACGGCCGGTGCCGCAGGATCGCGGCGACGGCGCTCCGCACCAGGCCGGGCCGGCTGCGCGGGCCGACGGGCACCTCCAGGGGGTTGGCCAGCGTGCTGCCCGCCCCGAGGCCGAGCCCGCGCAGGCCGGCCAGGGCCTCGCCGGGAAGCGGTTCCAGCCGTACCCCGGCCCCGTCGAACGCGTCGGCCGCGAGGACGCCGGCCCCGCCGCTCGGCCCGATCACCAGCACCCCCTCGCCCGTCGCAGGCCGCGTCCCGTGCGCCTGGAAGAACGACAGCACGCCGATCAGGTCGTCCTGGCTGCCCACCAGCGTGGCGCCGGTCTGCTCGGCAAGCGCCCGCCAGATGCGCCCGTCGCCGACCAGCCCGCCGGTGTGGGAGGCCGCCGCCCGCCGGCCCTGCGCGCTGCGCCCGCCGACCAGCAGCGCGACGGGCAGTGTGGTCGCGGCCAGCGCCTCGTACAGGGCCCGCCCCTCGCGCGGATCCTCCAGGTACAGGCCCACGGCCCGCGTCTCGGGGTCGTGCGACAGCCAGCGCAGCAGCTCGGCGGGCGTGACGTCGGCGGCGTTGCCCACGGTGGCGACCCGGCTGAAGGCCAGCCCGCGCCGCTCACCGACCTTGATCACCTCGCCGGCGAGGCCGCCGCTCTGCGAGATCAGCGCGATCGTCCCGGACGGGCCGAGGCCGCCGCCGGTGAACGTCTGGCGCCCCCGCGGGCAGTACACGCCCATGCAGTTGGGGCCGAGCAGCCGCGTGCCGGCCCCGCGCGCCGCCTCCACCAGCCCGGCCTCCAGTTCGGGCCGTCCCGCCTCGCCGAACCCGCCGCTCATGACCTGGGTGTACGGCACGCCGGTCGCCTGCCGTACGACGTCGGCGCAGCGCTCGGCGGGCACCGCGACGAGCGCGTAGTCCACGCCCGCCTCCGCCAGCGACCGCACGGCCGGAACCCCGGCGACCTCGGCGGCCTCCGGGTGGACGGCCACCACGGGCATCCCTGCGGCCCGGTAGAACTCCAGGAACATGTTGCCGAAGGTGGGACGGGTGGTGGAGGCGCCCACCACGGCCACGGAGCGCGGCTCGAACAACTCCCGGAAGTCCCCTACGTCGCCCTCGGCCTCGCGCTCCGGTGGGTGTGTCGTGGGGAGGGGGGCGGTCTGGGCCGTGCGTTCTGGTGGAGGAGTGGTGGGGAGGCGGTCCTCCTGGGCTGTGGGGTGCGCCGAGGGGGTGGTGGTGCGCGTCGCGTCTTCTGGCGGGGACGCGAGGGGGAGGTAGCGGGCGTCCACGGCCACCACGCCCGACGGCGCGGCGATCACCGGGTTGGCCTCGAACTCGCCCAGCTCCAGCCGTTCCCACAGCCCGCCGGGCCCGCCCAGCGTCATGAGCAGCTTGACCACCGCGCCGACGTCCACCCCCGGCCGCCCCCGGTACCCGTGGAGCAGCGCCGACCCGCGCAGCGAGGCCAGCATGCGGTGGACGTCGTCCTCGGAGACCGGGCACAGGGCGAGGGCGGTGTCGCGCAGCGCCTCGGCCCACACCCCGCCCAGCCCGGCCAGCAGCACCGGCCCGAACCCGGGATCGCGCACCAGCCCGGCGATCAGCTCCACCCCGGCCTCTGCCTGTTCCTCGACGAGGAATCCGGCAGGCGTGATCCCGCGCGCCGAGAGGGCCTCGCGCATGCGTCCGGCCGCGCCCTCCACCTCGGCTAGCCGCAGGCCGAGTCGTACCGCGCCGGAGTCCGACTTGTGGACCAGGCCCGGGCCGAACGCCTTGAGCACCACCGGCTCCGGCAGCCCGGCGATCGCACCGAAGCCGGACCCCTCCGAACCGGACCCCGGCTCCATGATCACGACGCCGCGCGGCACCGGCACCCCGGCCTCCCGCAGCAGCGCCTTGGCCTCGTGCTCGAAGACGGCCTCAGGGACCGGCCCGGACGCCATCCGTCAGCGCTCCAGCAGGCGGTGGAGCTCGCGCCGCAGCAGCTTGCCCGGCCCGCCCGAGGCGTCCTGGAAGTGCGGCAGCTCGTCGGCCACCACGATGTGGTCGGGCCGCTGGTGGGCCGGCAGCGTGTCGGCCAGGGCCAGCGCCAGCTTGGAGGAGTCGAGGGTGTGACCGGCGCGGGGCACCACGGCCAGCAGGATCTCCTGCTCCACGGCCTCCTGGCCCTCGACGTGCGCCGGGACGCCCACCGCGCCCGCCTCGGCGACGCCGTCCAGCGCCGCGGCCGCCTCCTCGACGGCCACCGGCTGGCTCCACACGCCGCCCTTGAGTATCGCGTCCTCGCGCCGCCCGAGCACCCGCAGCACCCCGTCGTCGGACACCGTGCCGAGGTCCCCGCCGACGTACCAGCCGCCGCGCAGCACCTCGGCCGTCCGGTCCGGCAGGCCGTCGTACCCGGCCATGACGTGCGGGCCGGCGAGGTTGATCTCGCCGGTCTCGCCGACCACGCGCTCGCCGGTGGGGCCCGTCACGCGGACCGCGTTGCCGGTGCGGGCCCGTCCCGACGACCCGAGCGGGGTCGAGCCGTCGTCGACGCGGCCCATGCAGGTGTAAGGGGCCTCGGTCTGGCCGTAGTAGGAGTAGACGGCGGCGCCGGGCAGGCGCTGCTTGATGCGGTCGAGCATGGTGGCGGTCAGCGGCTCGCCGCCCAGCATGATGACCTCGACGGACGACAGGTCGACGCCCTCGTGCTCGGCCGAGCCGAGCAGCGCCGCGTAGAACGACGGGATCTGCGACACGTGGGTGACCCGTTCGCGTGGCACGACGCGCAGGAAGTTCGCCGGTCCCCAGTCCTGCTCCAGCACCAGCCGCATGCCCGCGTACAGGGCCGGGCCGACGATGGCCGGGAAACCGATGCCCCAGATGATCGCGCCGGTGCCGAACACCGACTCGGGTCCGCGCGGCACGTCCAGCCAGATCTGGGCCGTGGCGAGCGACGAGGCGTGCGTGTGGACGACCGCCTTCGGCAGCCCGGTCGTGCCCGAGGTGTAGTAGAGGGCGAGCGGGTCGTCGTGGCCGCCCGCGATGGGGGGCTCCTCCTCGGACGCCTCGGCGGCCAGCGCGTCGAGGTCCACCGCTCCGTCGCCTGGGCCGCCCACCTTCATCCACGTGGTCACGCCCGGGAGCGCGGGCCTGATCTCGGCCACGGCCGCCTCCACCGTCGCGTCGTACACGAACGCCGTGCAGCCCGACTGCTCGACGACCGCGCGCAGCGTGTCGACGGGCCAGTACGGGTTCAGCGCGGCGGTGACGACGCCCGTCTTGGCCTGGGCGAGGTAGACCTCGGCGACGTGCAGGGTCTCGTTCAGCAACGCGCCGACCCGCTGCCCGGGGGTGATCCCGGCGGTGAGGAGGGCGTGGGCGCGGCGGTTGACGAGGCGGTTGAGCCGGTCGTAGGTGAAGCGGCGCTCGCCGCAGTAGGTGAGCGCCTCGCGGTCCGGGGTGCGCAGCGCTCCGGCGGTGAGGATCGCGTGGCCGTAGTTGCCGTAGGGGGATCGCGCCATAAGTGCCTCCGGATGTGGGAACAGCGGCGTCAGAGAGGTGCGTACAGGACGAAGACGTTGCCCGACGGGTCGCGCAGGACGGCGCGCGTCTCGTGCGGCCCCTCCTCGGGGGCGCGCACCACCTCGCCGCCGCGCGCCGACAGCTCCCGCACGGCCCGCGCCACGTCGTCCACCCGGTACGAGGGCGCGGCCGTGTCGGTGACGTGCTCGGCGGGGCCGGCCAGCGCCACGGTCACGCCGCCCCCGTCCAGGGCCGCGAACCGGTCGCCGTCGCGGAACTTCACCGGCAGCCCGTAGAAGGCGATCGCCTGGTCGAGGTCGGCGACGGGGATGAGCACGTTGCCGAGCTTCCCGAGCACGCTCACAGCGGTCTCCAATGCGGTAGGTCGTCCACGAACGTCACCCGCACCGGCATCCCGATGCGGACCTCATCCGGCGCGCAGCCCACGACCTGCCCGAACACGCGGGCTCCTTCCGGCAGGTCCACCCAGGCCAGCACGTACGGCTCGCGTCCCCGGTAGCCGGGCGCGAAGGACCGGTGCACGACGGTGTACGTGTGCACCACGCCGTCGCCGGAGACCGGCTCGAAGACGAGCCCGCCTCCGCCGCACCAGGGGCAGGCCGCCTCGGGCAGGTGGACCCGCCGGCCGCAGTCCGTACAGCGCTGGACGACCAGCTCGCCGCGCCTGCAGGCGGCCCAGTAGGCGGAGGTGTCACCGGTCATCGCTTGCCAAGCTAGCGCACGCTTGGTTAGCGGACAAGGGCGTGTGCGCGGCGTCCCGGCGCACGGCCGCTGGACCAACGGGCCCAGGGTGAACGGCCTCTCGCCGGGTGCCCGGCGATCGCGGCTGCCATGTGAAATTGCTCTGTGTGGCGCCCGGAGCCGGTGGCATGGGAGCGGCTCGGCGCATGGTTGAGCGCCCGGCGAGGCCGAGGGGCGCCGGGTACCCACCACACCCCACTCGGCCTGGGGAAATATGGCCATAAGTCAGGGTCTGTGTGGGTTTATAACGAATTGTGCACTTTGCCGACACCCTCTTGGCGGCCATCCGCCTCAGTTCTAGGGTGCAGTGCAATGCCACACAGTACAAGTGCAATGGCACACAGCGTGAGGAGCCGCCCGCATGTCCGTGAAGTCCAAGCCACCGGCCGGAGCCGTACGAACCGAGGCCGGGGCCGTCGTCCCGGCCGCGGGCGTCCGCATCACCGGTGGCCTGCTTCGTGAGTGGCAGGACCGCAACCGGCGCGCGACCATCCCGCACACCATCGAGCAGCTTCGCGCCGCGGGCAACGTCGCCAACCTGCGCCGGCTGGTCGAGGACGACGCGCCGCCCTACCGGGGCCGCTACCCCTTCCTCGACACCGACCTGTACAAGACCCTCGAAGGCCTGGCGTACGAGATCGGCCGGGGCGAGGCGGGCGAGGCCGAGCGGGAGTTCTTCGACGAGGTCGTGGGCCTGCTGGAGCGGGTGCAGGCGGAGGACGGCTACCTGAACTCGTTCTTCCAGGACCCGGCCGCGGCCAAGAAGCCGTGGGAGGACCTGGCCTGGGGACACGAGATGTACAACCTCGGCCATCTCATCCAGGCCGCGGTCGCCGCCTCGCGCCGGATGGGCGACGACCGGCTGCTCGCCGTGGCGGTCAGGTTCGCCGACCTGGTCGTACGGCGCTTCGGTGAGGGCCGGGAGGAGGCCGTCTGCGGCCATCCCGAGGTGGAGATGGCCCTCGTCGAGCTCTACCGGGAGACCGGCGAGCGCGGCTACCTGACGCAGGCCGGGTTGTTCGTCGAGCGGCGCGGCCGGGGCAAGCTCAAGCACAGCATCTTCCCGGCGGAGTACTTCCAGGACCACGTGCCGCTGCGCGAGCTGCCGTCGGTCACCGGGCACGCGGTGCGCATGGCCTACCTCGCCGCCGGGGCGGCCGACGTCGCCATCGAGACGGGCGACCGGACGCTCTTCGAGGCGCTGGAGCGCCTCTGGGACGACATGGTCGCCTCCAAGCTGTACATCACCGGCGGGCTCGGCAGCCGGCACTCCGACGAGGCCATCGGCGACCGGTACGAGCTGCCGTCCGAGCGCGCCTACAGCGAGACCTGCGCCGCCATCGCCACGATGCAGTGGGGCTGGCGCATGTTCCTGGCCACGGGCGGCGCCAAGTACGTCGACGTCCTGGAGCGCGTGCTCTACAACGCCTACGCGGTGGGCCTGTCCGCCGACGGCAGGGCGTTCTTCTACGACAACCCGCTGCAGCGCCGCCCCGACCACGAGCAGCGCAGCGGCGCCGAGAGCGGCGGCGAGGAGCTGCGCCGGTCGTGGTTCGGCTGCCCGTGCTGCCCGCCGAACATCGTCCGGTGGATGGCCCAGCTCGGCGACTACACGGCGGCCGAACGCGACGGCGCGCTCCTGCTCGCCCAGTACGCCGAGTCCCGCGTCGAGACGGACGCGATCGCGCTGACCGTCGAGACGGCCTACCCCTGGGACGGCGACGTCCGCGTCACGATCGAGCGTGCTCCCGCGCGTCCGTACGCCGTCAAGCTGCGGATCCCTGCCTGGGCGCGCGGCGCGACGCTGGACGGCGAGCCCGTCGCGGCGGAGGACGGCTGGCTGACCGTCGAGCGCCGCTGGGCCGAGGGGGACGTCCTGCGCCTGCACCTGCCGATGCCGGCGCGGGCCCACGTGCCGCACCCGTACGTGGACGCGGCCCGCGGAGCGGTCGCCGTCGCCCGCGGCCCGCTGGTCTACTGCGTCGAACAGCAGGACGTGCCGGCCCCCGTGGACGATCTCGTGCTGTCCCCGGCCGAGGTCGCCGGCGCGGACATCACCACGTCCGAGGAGGGACTGCCGGGAGCCGTCGTCCTCCGGGTGCCGGCGGGCGTCGCCGCGCCGGCGCCGGCGGAGCTGTACCCGGAGTTCGGCACGCAGCCTCCTCCCAGCCGGGCGGCGGACGTCTCCGCCGCCCTCGTCCCCTACCTCCTGTGGGGCAACCGCAGGCCCGAGGCCATGCGCGTGTGGGTCAGGTCGCAGTGACGGCAGCCCCCCGCCGCCGCTGCAACTGCAACAACAGATGAAAGAAGGCGAAATGAGGAGATCGGCCGCCCTCGCCGGCGTCTCGGTGCTCAGCATGTTGACCGTCGCGGCGTGTGGCGGCGGTGGGAAGGACGCCACAGCCTCGGGCTCCGGGGCCAAGGCCACCTCCGGCGGCACCGTCCACGTCCTGCAGACCGCCGACTACTCCCACCTGGACCCGGTCCGGGGCTGGGACGGCGGCGTCAACAACTTCTACCGGCTCATCTACCGGGGCCTGACCACGTTCGGCGCGGGCCCCGGCAAGGAGGGCACGAAGGTGGTCCCGGACCTCGCCACCAGCACCGGCACCCCCTCCGACGGCAACAAGACCTGGACGTTCACCCTCAAGGACGACATCTTCTTCGAGGACGGCACGCCGATCACCAGCGAGGCGATGAAGTTCGGCGTCGAGCGGGCGTGGGACCCGGAGGCCGGCATCGGCTCGCCCTACGCGAAGCTGCTCATCGACGCGCCCAAGGACTACAAGGGCCCGTACGTCTCGGGCGACCTCGACACGATCGAGACCCCGGATCCCAAGACGATCGTCTTCCACCTGAAGAAGCCGTTCGCCGACTTCGCCAGCGCGCTCGTGCAGCCCAACTTCGTGCCGTTCCCCAAGGGCACGGGCGCGGCCGGCGCGTTCGACTCCAAGCCGATCGCGTCCGGCCCGTACAAGGTGGAGAGCTACCAGCGCGGCTCGAAGCTGAAGCTGGTGCGCAACCCGCACTGGAAGGCCGCGACGGACACCGTCCGCGCCGCCAAGCCGGACTCGTACGAGATCACCTTCGGGCTCGACGGCGCGACCATCGACGAGCGCATGCTGGCCGGGCAGGGGGCCGACGCCAGCGCGATCGCGGGCGCCATCCAGCCGGCCACCGTGGCCCGGATCCAGGACCCGCGCTACAAGGCGCGCACGCTGTCCGGCTACATGGGCTGCACCACGTACATGAGCCTGAACACCACGAAGAAGCCGCTCGGCGACCTGAAGGTCCGTCAGGCGATCAACTACGCGATCAACAAGGACAACGTGGTCGCCGGCGACGGCGGCACGACGCTGGCCACCAAGGGCGGCGCGATCCAGCCGCCGACCATCGTCGGCCGGCTCGACTACGACCCGTACCCGACGGACCCGGCCAAGGCCAAGCGGCTCCTCGCCGAGGCGGGGCAGGACAAGGGCTTCGACCTGACGCTGGACGTGCGCCCGGTGCCCCGCCAGCAGGGCATGGCGGTCGCCATCCAGGAGTCGCTGAAGCCGCTGGGCATCAACGTCAAGATCAACAACATGGACACGTCCACCTTCTACGAGGTGATCGGCACGCCCGCCCGGCAGCACGACGCCGCCCTCACCGGCTGGTGCCCGGACTGGTCGTCCGGCGCCACCTTCCTGCCGCCGCTGTTCGACGGCCGCAACATCTTCGAGAAGGGCAACAGCAACCTCGCCCAGATCAACGACGAGGCCATCAACAAGCGGATCGACGAGATCGCCGAGATGACCGACGTCAACGCCGCCAACGCCGCCTACGGCGAGCTGGACAAGCAGATCATGGAAAAGGCCCCCATCGTGCCGCTGCTCTACGAGAAGAACGTGACCGTCATCGGCGAGAACATCGCGGGCGCCTACCTCCACGACTCGTACTCCGCCGGGATCGACCTGGTCTCGGTCGGGCTCAAGGACCCGAGCAAGTAGGACGGCCATGACCACCGCCGCACCCTCGCACGACGCGATGGCGGACCCCCTGGCGGGCGCGGGAAGCGCGCCCGCCTCGGAGGGGCGCCGGATCGCGGGCGCCCTGCTGCGCGACCGGGGCGCCGTCCTCAGCACGGTGTTCCTCCTCCTGGTCGTGCTGATGGCGATCTGCGCGCCGCTGATCTCCGCCGTCACCGGGCACGGGCCGAACGACTTCGACTCCGCCGCCGTGGACACCAACCTCGGCGGCCTGCCGCGCGGCTCGTTCGGCGGCGTCAGCGCCGACCACCTGCTCGGGGTGGAGCCGCAGAACGGCCGCGACATCCTGGCCCGCATCGCCTACGGCGCCCGCGTGTCGTTCATGATCGCGATCTCGGCGACCGTGCTGACCACCCTGCTCGGCGTGGTGTTCGGCCTGCTCGCCGGGTTCTACCAGGGCTGGGTCGACCAGGTCATCTCGCGGGTCATGGACTTCCTCATGGCCTTCCCCGCGCTGATCTTCATGATCGCGATCCTGTCGTCCCTGCCGACGGGTGACCGCTCGTTCCTGCTGGTCACGGTGATCACCGTGTTCGGGTGGCCGTACCTCGCCCGCGTGGTGCGCGGGCAGACGCTCACGCTGGTCAACCGCGAGTTCGTCGAGGCCGCCCGCGCGTCCGGCGCCTCCACCGGCGCCATCGTGTTCAAGGAGATCCTGCCCAACCTGCGCAACTCGCTGATCGTCATGACGACCCTGGCCGTGCCCGGCTACATCGGCACCGAGGCCGGCCTGTCGTTCCTCGGGGTGGGCGTCACCCCGCCGACACCCTCGTGGGGGCAGATGATCTCCAGCGCGGTGAGCTGGTACGCGACCGACCCCATGTACTTCGCGGTGCCGGGACTGTTCCTCTTCCTCACGGTGCTGTCCCTGACCGTGCTCGGGGACCGGATCCGGGCCGCATCGGACGCGGGGGAGGCGTCCTGATGGCTCGCTACGTCGCCGGCCGGATCGCCGGGCTCGTCGCCCTGCTGGTCCTCGTCTGCGTGTTCACGTACCTGATCTTCTTCAAGCTGTCGCCGGACCCGGCGCTGATGATCTGCGGCAAGACCTGCACCCCCGACCGCGTCGCGCAGATCCGCACCTCCCTGGGGCTCGACAAGCCGTTCCTCACGCAGCTGTGGGACTACCTGAGCGGGCTCGTCGCCGGCCGCGACTACGGCAGCGGGGCGAACCTCGTCCACTGCCCCGCCCCCTGCCTCGGCTACTCCTTCCAGAGCAGCCAGTCGGTGACACAGATGATCGTGGAGCGGCTCCCGGTCAGCGCCACGGTCGCGGTGGGCGCGGCGGTCCTGTGGCTGATCGTCGGCATCGCCGCCGGCCTGCTGAGCGCGGTCAAGGAGGGCTCGTGGTGGGACCGCACCGCCATGGGTCTCGCCCTCGGCGGCTCCAGCATCCCCAACTACGTGCTCGCGCTGACCCTGCAGTACGTGCTCGTGGTCAAGCTGCAGATCCTGCCGTTCCCCTCGGCCGTGCCGTTCTCCGAGGACCCGGTCCTGTGGTTCCAGTCGTACCTGATGCCGTGGCTGGTGCTCGCCACCGGCTACGCCTGCCTCTACGCCCGCCTGACCAGGGCGAACGTGATCGACACGCTGGCGCAGAACTTCATGCGCACCGCGCGGTCCAAGGGCCTGAGCCCGGCGCTCATGATGCGCCGCCATGCGCTGCGGCCCGCTCTGACCCCGATCGTCACCATCTTCGGCATGGACTTCGCGGCGCTCCTGGGCGGCGCGCTGATCACCGAGACGGTCTTCGGGCTCAACGGCATCGGCAAGATGGCGGCCGACTCGATCGCCAAGAACGACCAGCCGGTCATCATGGCGGTCACCCTGCTGGCGGCGTTCTTCGTGATGGCCGGCAACGTCGTCGTGGACCTCCTCTACACCGGCCTCGACCCGAGAGTGAGGATCTGATGAGCGAGCTGCTGGTCGTGGAGGACCTCACGGTCACCTTCCCGACCACGCGCGGTCCCGTGGACGTCGTCAAGGACGTGTCGTTCACGCTGGGACGCAACGAGACCGTCGGCATCGTCGGCGAGTCCGGCTCGGGCAAGTCGATGACCAGCCTGGCCGTCATGGGCCTGCTGCCGCCCGGCGCCACGACCCGGGGCAGCATCCGGCTGGACGGCACGGAGCTGCTCGGCCGCCCGGACCGGGAGATGCGCCGCATCCGCGGCGAGCAGGCTTCGATGATCTTCCAGGACCCGCTGTCGTCGCTGAACCCCTACTACACGGTCGGCCTGCAGATCGAGGAGATGTACCGGGCCCACAGGAGGTGCTCGCGCAAGGCGGCCCGCAAGGTCGTCGTCGAGGCCCTGGACCAGGTGGGCATCCCCGAGCCCGAGCAGCGGGCCGGCTACTACCCCCACCAGTTCTCCGGCGGCCAGCGGCAGCGCGTCATGATCGCGATGGCGCTGGTCTGCTCGCCGGCGCTGCTCATCGCCGACGAGCCGACCACCGCCCTGGACGTGACCGTGCAGGCGCAGATCCTGAGCCTGCTGGCCGGCCTGCAGCGGGAGACCGGCACCGGCATGGTGTTCGTCACCCACGACCTGGCGGTGATCAGCTCGATCGCCACCCGCGTGCTGGTCATGTGCCGCGGCGAGCAGGTCGAGTACGGCGACGCCGAGCAGGTCTTCTCCGCCCCGCGCCACGACTACACGCGGATGCTGCTGGAGAGCATCCCGCGCATCGACGACGAGGTGGTCCTGTGAGTGACGTCCTGCTCCGCGTCCGCGACCTGACCAAGCGGTTCACCGTGCGCGGGCCGTACCGGCGCAAGAGCGAGTTCACCGCGGTGGACGACATCAGCTTCGACGTGCGGCTCGGCGAGACGCTCGCCGTCGTGGGCGAGTCCGGGTGCGGCAAGTCCACCAGCGCGCGGATCGTCGCCAAGCTCATGGAGCCGACCTCCGGGACCCTGGAGTTCGACGGCGAGGACATCACCCACGCCACCGGGGCCCGGCTGGCCGGCTACCGGGCCAACGTGCAGGTCGTCTTCCAGGACCCGTTCTCCTCGCTCAACCCGCGGCACACCGTCGAGCGCATCCTCATGGCGCCCCTGGACTACCAGGGCATCGCGCCGAAGGGCGGCCGCCGGGCCTGCACCCGCGAGCTGATGGAGCGGGTCGGCCTCAACCCCGACCACGCGCACCGCTACCCGGCGCAGTTCTCCGGCGGGCAGGCGCAGCGGATCGGCATCGCCCGCGCCCTGGCCGTCAACCCGAAGCTGGTGATCTGCGACGAGGCCGTGTCCGCGCTCGACGTCTCCGTCCAGGCCCAGATCATCGAGCTGCTGCGCCGGCTCCAGCGGGAGAGCGGGTTCAGCTACATCTTCATCGCCCACGACCTGGCCGTGGTCCGGCAGCTCGCCCAGCGGGTCGCCGTCATGAGCAAGGGCAGGATCGTGGAGCAGGGGCCGTGCGACGAGGTCTTCAAGGCCCCGAGCGACCCGTACACCAAGACGTTGCTGGCCGCGATCCCCCGGATCAACCCCGAATGGGACCGCAGAAGGAGAGCCGCCCGGTGAGCCTCACCGCGACGTACACCATCCCCGGCATGCACGTGCGCGAGCACGTCGTGTCCGTGCCGCTCGACTGGTCCGACCCGGGACGCGGCGAGATCGAGGTCTTCTTCCGCGAGATCGCCGACCCCGGGCGCGCCCGCGAGGACCTGCCGTGCCTGGTCTACCTGCAGGGCGGCCCGGGCGGGAAGGGCCCGCGCCCGCTCACCGCGGACGGGTGGATCGGCCAGGCGCTGAAGACGCACCGGGTCATCGTGATGGACCAGCGCGGCACCGGCCGCAGCACCCGGGTCGACGGCCGCCGGATGAGCGCGTTCGCCACCGCCGAGGAGGGCGCGGACTTCCTCGCGTGCTTCCGCGCCGACGCGATCGTGGCCGACCACGAGCACGTGCGCAGGACGGTCTACGGCGGCCGGCGCTGGAGCACGATCGGCCAGTCGTACGGCGGCTTCCTCACGCTGACGTACCTGTCGGCGGCGCCGCAGGCCCTCGGCTCCTGCCGCGTCACGGGCGGCCTGCCCGGCCTCGACCCGTCCGCGGCCGAGGTGTACCGGCGGACGTATCCCCGGGTCGAGGCCAAGAACAGGGAGTTCTACCGGCGTTACCCGCAGCACGTCGAGCGGGCCGGCCGCGTCGCCGACCGGCTCGCGGCCGGCGACGTGCGGCTCCCCGACGGCGACGCGCTCACCGTGCGGCGCTTCCAGTCGCTCGGCATCGACTTCGGCATGAAGCCCGGCTACGAGCGCATGCACTACCTGCTCGACGAGGCGTTCAACGGCGGCGAACTGTCGGCCACCTTCCTGCACCAGGTGCTGGCGCGCACCTCCTACAGCGACAACCCGCTGTTCGCGGCGCTGCAGGAGAGCATCTACGGGCACGGCCGGGGCGCGACCGCGTGGGCCGCGCAGGCCGAGCGGCCCCGGCACCCGGCGTTCGCCGAGCAGGCGCGGCCGCTGCTGTTCACCGGCGAGATGATCTACCCCTGGATGTTCGAGGAGATCGCCGAGCTGCGCCCGTTCCGGGGCGCCGTCGAGCTGATGGCCGCCCGCGAGGAGTGGCCGCCGCTGTACGACCACGACCGGCTGGCCGCCAACGAGGTGCCGGTCGCCGCCGCCGTCTACCACGACGACATGTTCGTGGACGCCGGCCTGCAACTGGACACGGCCTCCCGGGTCGGCAACACCCGCTGCTGGATCACCAACGAGTACGAACACGACGGCATCGCCGACCCCCGGGTCTTCGACCGGCTGGGCGAGATGGTCCGCGACATGGGAGGAGAGATCACCGGTGCGTGACGGCAGGCCCCCCAAGCTTTCCGAGATCCCCGCGTTCACCGCGTACATGGACACCGGCTGGGACACCCCCGACCGGACCCCGCCGGTCGTCCCGGGCGCCGCCCGGGCGGCCGCCGACCACCGGGCCAGGCTGGCCGAGGCGCTGCCCGGCCGGACCCTCGTGCTGACCGCCGGCGAGGCCCCCGTCCGCAGCAACGACACGGCCTACGACTTCCGGCCGGACAGCGACTTCCTCTGGCTGACGGGCTGCCCGGTCGAGAACGCCGCCGTGGTGCTGCGCGGCGCCGACGCCACCCTCTACCTGCCGCCGCCCGCCTACCCGGGCGACCCGGGGTTCTGGACCGACGCCAGGTACGGCGAGCTGTGGGTCGGAGCCGCGCCGGGACTCGACGACTGGGCGCGGGCCCTCGGCGTGCCCGTCCGGCCGCTCGCGGAGCTGGCCGAGCTCGGCCTCGATCCGGCCGCGGGGCTGGACGAGGAGGCCGGCCGCACGCTGGCCGAGCTGCGGATGTACAAGGACGACTGGGAGGTCGGGCAGCTCCGGGAGGCGGTGGACCGCACGGTCGAGGGGTTCGCCGCCGTCATCCGGGAGATCCCGGCGGCGGTCGCGGGACCGGGTGAGCGGTGGCTCCAGGGCACCTTCGACCGCTACGCCCGCGCCTACGGCAACGGCCCGGGCTACGCCACCATCGTGGGCAGCGGCCGGCACGCGCCGACCCTGCACTGGGTGCGCTGCGACGGCCCCGTGCTGCCCGACGAGCTGGTGCTGCTCGACATGGGCGTGGAGAACCGCGCCTACTACACGGCCGATGTGACCCGGACCTTCCCGGCCTCCGGGACGTTCGCGGCGGCGCAGCGGCAGGTGCACGACCTCGTGGAGCGGGCGCACCGCGCCGGGCTCGCGGCGGTGGCCCCCGGCCGGCGCTTCACCGACTTCCACCACGCGGCCATGGAGGTCATCGCGCGCGGCCTGGCCGACTGGGGGCTGCTGCCCGTCTCGGTGGACGAGGCGCTGTCCGACGCCGGCCAGCACCACCGCCGCTACCTGGTGTGCGGCATCGGCCACCACATCGGCCTCGACGTCCACGACTGCGCCCGCTCCAGCCCCGAGGCCTACCAGGACGCGGCCATGGCCCCCGGCATGGTCCTCACCGTCGAACCCGGGCTCTACTTCCACGCCCACGACCTGACCGTGCCGCCCGAGCTGCGCGGCATCGGCGTGCGCATCGAGGACGACCTCCTGGTGACGGAGACAGGCGCGGAGGTGCTGTCCGGCGCGCTGCCCCTCGACGCCGGCGAGCTGGAGAAATGGATGGCCGCCGTGTAGCCGATGTGACATTGCACCAGTAATCTCGGACACTCTTACAGAGGAGACTTCAGCATGACCACCGCCGCCACGCCCTGGCGCGGCATCCACGTCGCGTCGGCCCTGCCCTTCACCGACGACCTGTCCGTCGACTACGACGCGTTCGCCGACCACGTGCGTTTCCTCGCCGCCGGCGGCTGCGACGGCGTGACGCCCAACGGGTCGCTGGGCGAGTACCAGACGCTCACCTCCGAGGAGCGGGCCCGCGTCGTCGAGACGGCCGTGCGGGCCGCCCCCGCCGGGTTCGGCGTCATGCCGGGCGTCGCGGCGTACGGCGCGCTGGAGGCCCGCCGCTGGGCCGAGCAGGCGGCCGAGGCCGGGGCCACGTCCGTGCTCCTGCTCCCGCCGAACGCCTACCGGGCCGAGCGCGAGGCCGTGGTCCACCACTACCGCGAGGTCGCCAAGGCCGGGCTGCCCGTCGTCGCCTACAACAACCCCATCGACACCAAGGTCGACCTGACCCCCGACCTGCTCGCCGAGCTGTTCCACGAGGGCCTGATCGTCGCGGTCAAGGAGTTCACCGGCGACGTGCGCAGGGCGTACCAGATCGCGGAGCTCGCGCCCGGCCTGGACCTGCTGATCGGCGCCGACGACGTGCTGCTCGAACTGGGCATCGCCGGCGCGGTCGGCTGGATCGCCGGCTACCCGAACATGATCCCGGAGGCGACCGTCCGCCTCTACCGGCTGGCCACCTCGGGCGACCCCGCCGACCTGGCCGAGGCGGTGCGGATCTACCGCGATCTGCACCCGCTGCTGCGCTGGGACTCCAAGACCGAGTTCGTCCAGTCGATCAAGCTGTCGATGGACATCGCCGGCCTCAACGGCGGCGCCTGCCGGCCGCCGCGCCTGCCGCTGCCGCCCGAGCTGACCGCCCGCATCACCGCCGACACCGAGGCGGTCATCCGCAAGGGCTACAAGTGAGATCCCGCCGCACCTTCCACGCCGTCGACTCCCACACGGAGGGCATGCCCACCCGAGTGATCGTCGGCGGCGTGGGCGTGATCCCCGGCGCGACCATGGCCGAGCGCCGGCAGTGGTTCATGGACAACAGCGACGACGTCCGCACGCTGCTCATGTACGAGCCGCGCGGCCACGGCGCCATGAGCGGTGCGATCCTGCAGCCGCCCACCCGCCCCGACGCCGACCACGGCGTGCTGTTCATCGAGGTGTCCGGGCTGCTGCCGATGTGCGGGCACGGCACCATCGGCGTCGCCACCGTGCTCGTCGAGACCGGCATGGTGCCCGTGGAGGAGCCGGTGACCACCATCAGGCTCGACACCCCGGCCGGGCTCGTGGTCGCGTCCGTGGCGGTCGAGGACGGCGCGGCGACCTCGGTCACCATCGAGAACGTGCCGTCGTTCTCGTACGCGCTGGACCGGAAGGTCGAGGTCCCCGGCTTCGGCGAGGTGGGCTACGACCTCGCCTTCGGCGGCAACTTCTACGCCGTCGTCGAGCTGGCGGACCTGGGCCTGCCGTTCGACCGCTCGCGCGCGGGCGACCTGCTGGCCGCCGGGCTCGCGATCATGGACGCCGTGAACGAGCAGGACCGCCCGGTCCACCCGGAGCGCGCCGACATCAACGGCTGCCACCACGTCTACCTCAAGGCGCCCGGCTCCACGGCCAAGCTGTCCAGGCACGCCATGGCGATCCATCCGGGCTGGTTCGACCGCTCGCCGTGCGGCACCGGCACGAGCGCCCGGATGGCGCAGCTCCACGCGCGGGGCGAGCTGGCGATCGGGGACGACTTCGTCAACGAGTCCTTCATCGGCACGCGCTTCACCGGCCGGCTGCTCGGCGAGACCACGGTGGGCGGGCTGCCCGCGGTGCTGCCGTCGATCACCGGCCGCGCCTGGGTCACCGGCACCTCGCAGTTCCACCTCGACCCCACCGACCCGTTCCCCGCGGGGTTCCTGCTGTGAGCCTGGCCCCGGTCCCCGAGCTGCCCGGCATCGGCCCCAGAGAGAACCTCCGGGACCGGATCCGGGCGGCGCTGCGCGCCGCGATCATCTCCGGCGAGCTGGAGCCCGGCGTCGTCTACTCGGCGCCGGCGCTCGGCACGCAGTTCGGCGTCTCGGCCACCCCCGTGCGGGAGGCCATGCTCGACCTGGTGAAGGAAGGCCTGGTCGTCCCGCAGCCGAACAAGGGCTTCCGGGTCACGGAGGTGTCCGAGGAGGACCTCGACCACCTGGCCGCCGTACGCCTGCTGATCGAGCCGCGGGCCGTGCGGGAGAGCGTGTCCGTCATCCCGGAGGACGACTTCTCCGGGCTGCGGAGACTGGCCCAGGACATCGTGGACGCCGCCGAGCGCGGCGACCTGGTCGGGTACGTCGAGGCCGACCACGTCTTCCACCTGACGCTGCTCGGCTACAGCCGCAACCCGGTCCTGGTGGACGTCGTGTCCGGCCTGCGCTCCCGGACCCGGCTGCTCGGCCTGACCCCGCTGCTGCAGAGCGGCCGGCTGGGCCGCTCCGCGGCCGAGCACCACGAGCTGCTCGACTTCATCCAGGCCCGCGACCCGGTCGGGGCCGAGCTGATGATGCACCGCCACATCGGCCACGTCCGCGGTCTGTGGGCGGGCGGCGCCGAGGGGACGACATGAGCGCCGACCTCGTCGTGGTCGGGGCCGGCGTGGTGGGGGCGGCGAGCGCGTACTTCGCGTCGCTGGCCGGGCTACGGGTGGTCGTCGTCGAGCGCGGCGCCATCGCCGGCGGCACCTCCAGCGCCGGCGAGGGCAACCTGCTCGTCTCCGACAAGGAGGCCGGCCCCGAGCTCGACCTGGCCCTGTACTCGCAGCGGGTGTGGCGCGAGGACCTCGCCGAGCACGCCGGGCTGTGGGAGTTCGAGGCCAAGGGCGGCCTGGTCGTCGCGGCCTCGGAGCCCGGCGTGGCCGGGCTGCGCGAGCTCGGCGACCACCAGCGCCGGCACGGCGTCGAGGTCCTCGACGTCGGACGGGACGAACTGCGCGCCTACGAGCCGCACCTGTCGCCGGAGCTGGCCGGGGCGGCCTTCTACCCGCAGGACGCCCAGGTCCAGCCGATGCTGGTGGTGGCGCACCTGCTGCGCCTGGCCCGGGGGCTCGGGGCGGAGGTGCGCACCCGTACCGAGGTGACGGGGTTCCTGCGCGACGGCGACCGCGTGACGGGCGTGCGCACCACCGGCGGCGACATCACGGCCGGGGCGGTGCTCAACGCGGCGGGCACCTGGGCCGGCGCCGTGGCCGGCCTGGCGGGCGTGCGCGTCCCCGTGCTGCCCCGGCGCGGGTTCATCCTGGTCACCCAGCCCATGCCGCCCCGCACGATCCGGCACAAGGTGTACGCCGCCGAGTACGTGGGCGACGTGGCCAGCTCCGACGCCGCCCTCCAGACCTCTCCCGTGGTCGAGGGCACCGACAGCGGCACGATCCTCATCGGCGCCTCCCGGGAGCGCGTCGGCTTCGACCGCAGGGTGTCCGTCGAGGCGATCAGCGCCCTCGCCGCCAAGGCGATCGCGCTGTTCCCGATGCTGCGCGATGTCCGCGCCATGCGCACCTACCACGGCTTCCGGCCGTACTGCCCGGACCACCTGCCCGTCATCGGCCCCGACCCGCGCGCGCCCGGCCTGTGGCACGCCTGCGGGCACGAGGGCGCCGGCATCGGCCTGTCCGCCGGCACCGGCAAGCTGGTCGCGCAGGCCCTCACGGGACGCGGCCCCGACCTGGACCTCAAGCCGTTCGCCCCCGACCGCTTCCCGGACACCGAGGAGGTGCCCCGGTGACCTACCGGATGACTTTCCGAGGGGCCGCCGTCCCCGCAGAGCCCGGCCAGAGCGTCGGCGCCGCCCTGGTCGCGGCGGGGATCCTCGACTGGCGCGCCACGCGCAAGGCGGGCCGGCCCCGCGGTCTGTTCTGCGGCATCGGCGTCTGCTTCGACTGCCTGATCACGATCGACGGCGTCCCCGACCGGCGCGCCTGCCTCGTCCCGGCCGCCGACGGCATGCGGCTCGGCGACTCCGCGCAAGACTCCCCGCAGTCCCCGCAGTCCCCGCAGTCCCCGCAGTCCCCGCAGTCCCCGCAGTCCCCGCAGTCCCCGCAGTCCCCGCAGTCCCCGCGGGACGCTGACCCGCGCGACGCTTCCCGAGGAGGTGGCCGTGGCGGAGACGCATGACGTCGCCGTGGTCGGCGCCGGGCCGGCCGGCCTGGCCGCCGCCGTCGAGGCGGCCGAGGCCGGGCTCGGCGTCGCGCTGGTCGACGGCGCGGCGCAGCCCGGCGGCCAGTACTGGCGGCACTACGACGAGCGGCACGCCCGGCCCGACGACCGGGCCGGCCATCACGGCTGGCCGCTCTTCACCGGGCTCCGCGAGCGCCTGCGCGCCGGGCGCGCCGCCGGCCGGATCCGCTATCTGCCCGGCCGCCAGGTCTACCTCGTCACGCGGGACGAGACCGGCGCGTTCACCCTCCGGACCACGCCTTCCGGCACCGCCGAGACGTCGGGCACCTCAGGCGCGTCCGGCGCCTCCACGCCGGACACGGCCGGAACGGTCACGGCCCGGGCGCTGATCCTCTGCACCGGCGGATACGACCGGCAACTGCCCCTGCCCGGCTGGGACCTGCCGGGGGTGATGACCGCCGGGGGAGTCCAGGCCCTGCTCAAGGGACATCGCGTGCTCGCGGGCAGGCGCGCCGTGGTCGCCGGCACCGGGCCGTTCCTGCTCCCGGTGGCCACCGGCCTCGCGCGGGCCGGGGCGTCCGTCGAGGCCGTCGCCGAGGCCAACGGCACGCTCGGCTGGCTGCGCGACCCCGTGGGGGCCGCCTCCGTCCCGGGCAAGGCCGTCGAGGCGGCGCAGTACGCGGCGCTGATGGCCCGCCACCGCATCCCGTACCGCACCAGGACCGTGGTCAGCCGGATCCTCGGCCAGGACAGGGTCGAGGCGGTCCAGCTCACCCGCGTCGACCGGGACGGCCGCCCGGCCGGGCCGGTCAAGGAGATCGCGGCCGACCTCGTCGCCCTCGGCTGGGGCTTCACCCCGTCGCTCGAACTCGCGCTCATGCTCGGCGCCGACACCAGGAAGGACGTCGACGGCTCCCTCGTCGTGGCCGTGGACGGCTTCCAGCGCAGCAGCGCCGACGGCGTGTACGTCGCCGGAGAGGCGACCGGGGTGGGCGGCGCGGTCCTGGCCACGCAGGAGGGCCGTCTCAGCGCCCTCGCCCTCGCCCGCTCGCTCGGCCGCCCGGTCGCCCCGGGCCTGATGGGCCGGCTGCGCGGGGCGATCGGCCGTGGACGCCGCTTCGCCGCGGCCATGCACCGGACGTACCCCGTGCCGGGCGCCTGGACGGAATGGCTGGAGGAGCGCACGCTCGTCTGCCGGTGCGAGGAGGTCTCCTACGGCGACCTCCGCCGGGCGCACGACGACCTCGGCGCGGACGACCCGCGCACCCTGAAGATGCTGGCCAGGCCGGGCATGGGCTGGTGCCAGGGACGGGTGTGCGGCTTCGCGACCGCGGGGATCGCGGCCTGCCTGAACCGCCGCGGCACCACGGCCGACGACCTGCGCCCGCTGTCCACCCGCAGCCTGGCTGCCCCGGTGCCCCTGGGCGAGCTGGCCGCGCTCGACCGCTCACACGACGACCAGTGACACGACAGACGAAAGAGGACGAGATGGCGAACGCCGTGCTGAGCGTTGACCCGCGTACCGGGGAGCCCCGCGAGCGCGTCGCGGCGGAGTCGACGCCGCAGGACGTCGACCGGGCGGTGCGCGCGGCGGCCGCCGCGACCGCGGCCCTCGCGGACCGTTCCGTACGCGCCGAGCTGCTCCGCACCGCCGCCGCGCTCCTGGAGGACGCCGGCGACGAGATCATCGCGACCGCCGACGCGGAGTCCGCGCTCGGCCGGCCACGCCTGGCCGGTGAGCTCGCGCGCACCTGCTACCAGCTGCGCGCCTTCGCGGACGTGGCCGAGTCCGGCGCCCACCTGGACGTGATCATCGATCACGCCGACCCGGACGCCAAGCCGGCGCCCCGGCCAGACCTGCGGCGTTACAAGGTGCCTCTGGGCGTGGTCGCGGTCTTCTCCGCGAGCAACTTCCCGCTGGCCTTCAGCGTGCCCGGCGGCGACACCGCGAGCGCGCTGGCCGCGGGCTGCCCGGTGGTGGTCAAGGCGCATCCGGACCACCCGGCGACCAGCGTCCTGTGCGCCCGCGTCCTGCGCGCGGCGGCGGTCAAGGCCGGCCTGCCGGAGGACGTGGTCGGCCTGGTCCACGGCTTCGACGCGGGTCCCGAGCTGGTACGCCACCCGCTGACGGCGGCGGTGGGCTTCACCGGCTCGGTGCGCGGCGGGCGGGCCCTGTACGACATCGCGTGCGCCCGGCCCCGGCCGATCCCGTTCCACGGCGAGCTGGGCAGCCTCAACCCGGTGGTGGTGACGGAGCGCGCGGCCGAGACCAGGGCCGCCGAGATCGGCGCGGGCCTGGCCGCCTCCTACACGCAGGGTCTCGGCCAGTTCTGCGTCAAGCCCGGCCTCGTGCTCCTCCCCGAGGGCCCGGCGGGCGACGCCGTCGTCGAGGCGGCCGTCTCGGCCGCGGTGCCCTCCGGGCCGCTGCTCGACCCGCGCATGCGGGAGGCGTTCCTCGCCGGGGTTCGTGAGCGCGCCGCGCTGCCCGGCGTGCGGGAGGTCCTCGCGGCAGGCGAGGCGGGCGGAGACGGCGACGCGCCGCTCGCGGTGCGGCCCGGCGTGCTGACCGTGGCGGCTGCGCGGCTCGCCGGCGGCGGGGAGCACGGGGAGCTGCTGGAGGAGTGCTTCGGACCCGTCACCGTCCTGGCCCGCTACGGCTCGCGGGAGGAACGTGACGCGGTGCTGGACGCCCTGCCCGGCAACCTCACGGCGACCGCCCACATCGCGGCGGACGAGGGCGAGGCCGGGGACGCGGCCGACCTGCTGGCCAGGTTGAGCGGGCTGGCCGGGCGCGTCGTCGTGGACGGCTGGCCCACCGGGGTGACTGTCGCCCCGGCCATGCAGCACGGCGGCCCCTACCCGGCCTCCACCAGCGGCTCCACCTCCGTGGGGAGCACCGCGATCGAGCGCTGGCTGCGGCCGGTCTGCTTCCAGAACACCCCGGACGCCCTGCTGCCCCCGGAGCTGCGCGAGGCCAACCCGCTGGGCGTCCCCCGCACGGTCGACGGCGTCCACCTGCCGTCATAGGCGACCCCCTCAGAGTGGTTCGCACCTTGAGCTGTCCCGCCCTCGCCTGATCGAGAGCGGCGAGCCGACGGCTGGGGGCATCAGGGCCGGGGGATCGCCGGCGAGGAGTGCCCTGTATCGGTGGAGTCGCCGGTGAGGAGGCCGGTCGGCTCCGTCGAGACGCCGGTGCGCGGGCTCGGCGGGGCGGCGGCCCGGCCGGATGTCGGCGCAGGCGCTCCCGTCGTGGTGGCCGTGGCCGGCGGGGTGGGCGCCGGCGACGCGCAGGGGCCGCCGTCCACCTCCACCTCGCTGATCTGCGGCCCGTTGTCGGCCGCGGGTTCGGTCGCCACCATGAGGCCGAAGTGCGCCCGCGTGCCGCACGGCACGTCGCCGAGGTCGCGCAGCACCCCGCTGGTGTACACGGTGCCGCCGGTCAGCGTGCGCGTCTCCCGGGCGACCGTGCGGGCCGGTCCGTCCCCGTCGCGCCGCGTGTACGCGATGCGCAGCCGTACGGGCCCGGTGCCGTCGGCTGACACCCGTACCGCACCCGCCGACCCGCTCCACCGCACGATGCCGGCGGAACGGACGACCGGCGCGTCCGCGCCCTGGCGCCCCGTCGGCGCGGTGACGGCGGACGACGAGGTGGGCGCGGGCGGACTCGACGTGACCCTGCCGGACGGAACGGGCCGCGAGGAGTCCGGGACGGGCGCGGCGGGACCCGGGGAGGCAGGAACGGCGCCCGGGGTGGCCGGGCGCGAGGAGGCGGGCGCGGACGGGCGGCGCGTGGCGGTCGCGCCCCCGCGCGCCGGATCCGTGGCGTCGCCGTCCGCGGACCGTCCCGGCTCCTGCGGCTGCGGCATCAGCACCGTGCCCGGATCGCGGGCCGGCCCGCCGCCCGACGCCGCGATCGCGATGGCCATGACGGTCACGACCGCGCCGGCGATCCACAGGTGGGGCGGCAGCTTCGGCACCCTCAGCAGCCGGTCGCGGAGCAGCCGGTCGCGCAGCGACGGCCGGGAACCCGCGGCGGGGCCGGAGGGGGCCAGCGGGAAGCGGAGCGCGAGCAGCGTGGCCAGCTCCGCCAGGTGGCGGCGGCCCCGCTGCTCCCAGTCCGGGCCGTAGCCCGCGACCGCGTCCTCCTCCACCTCGGCCGCGAACCGCCGCGCCGACGCGTACCTGTCCGCCGGGTCCTTGGCCAGGCCCCGCCGCAGCAGGTCGCGTAGCGTGTCGGGCACCACCTCCAGCGGCACCGGCTCGTCCAGGTGCAGGCCCCGTGACTCCGTCACGCCGTCGGCCCGGAACGGCGGCCGTCCCTTCACGGTCTCGAACAGCAGGCACGCCGCCGCGTACAGGTCGGCGGGCGGCCCGGCCGCGCCGCGCGTCCACAGTTCCGGCGCCATGTACGGCGGGCTCCCGGCGGGCACGCCCGGCTCCTCGGCGTGCACCACGACGCCGAAGTCGCCCAGTTTGACCGTGCCGTCGGCCTGGACGAGGACGTTCTCGGGCTTGACGTCCCGGTGCGCCACCCCGCGCTCGTGCGCCGCTGCGAGGGCCAGCAGGGCGCCCTTGAGCACGGCCAGCGCCGCCTCCGGGCTCGCGTGGCCGTGCTCGGCCAGCAGGGCGCGCAGCGAGACGCCGTCGACCAGCTCCATCACCACGGCGGCCCGGCCGGCCGTCTCGACGTACTCGTGCAGCCTGATCACGTGCGGCTCGTCGATCTCGACGAGGGCCGCGGCGTCGGTCCGGAAGCGCTCCATGAACTCGGCGTCCCTGCGCAGGGTGGCGTTCAGGTATTTGATCGCCACGTAGGCGCCGGTGGTCTCGTAGGTGGCGAGGAACACGCGACCGGTGTGACCGGCGCCGAGCTGGCGCACTTCCCGGTACCCAGGGACCACGTTCAACCCCCATCACGTGAGCCGTCCCGGGCCCACCGCCGCCGTCGCGGGAGTTCTCCCGCCCTTTCCGGTCGGCTGCGGGCCTTTCCGGCTGCTCCGGTCCTACCGGTTCGACGGTCTCACCCGGGATGCGGGTTGTCACGACTGGCGATGTTTCGCCCAGGGTTGCGCTGCTGTCACTCGGGAGGGGCGGGGGTGGCTCGTGTACGCTTGACATGCTCCCAAGCAAGCGCTCGGCTAACTGGAGGCCAGGGTGGATCGCGAGGCCGTGCTCGTCATGGAGATGCAGAGAGGCGTCATCGGCGATCTCACGAAATTTCCGGACCTGGTGACGGCGTGCCGGGTCCATGACGTCGTCCCCAACGCCGCCGCGGTCCTCGACGCCGCCCGGGCCACCGGGATCCCGGTCGTCCACTGCACCGCCGCCTTCCGGGCCGACCGGGCCGGCTCCCACACCCGCAACTGCCCGTTCATCGTCTCCCTGCTCGACGACCCCGCCCACATGCTGGAGGGCACGCCGGCCGTGGAGGTGTTACCCGAGCTGCGCGGCCCCCGCGACCTGGAGAGCCGCCGCTACCACGGCTTCTCGCCGTTCACCGGCACCTCCCTGGACATGACGCTGCGCTCGCTGGGGGTCTCGTCGGTGGTCGCCGTCGGCGTGTCGCTGAACCTCGGCATCCCGGGGCTGGCGCTGGAGGCGGTGAACCTCGGCTACCGGGTCACGGTGGTCACGGACGCGGTCGCCGGGATCCCGGAGGAGTACGCGAGGGCCGTGCTCAAGCACACGGTCAGCCTCCTCGCGACCCGCGTGACGGCGTCCCGGCTGGTGGAGCGCTGGAAGGCCGGCGAGCCGGAGGAGACGCGGTGAGACCGGAGGGCGGCGGAGCCGGCACGAGGAGTGGGCTGTGACGAGGTGGGACCTGTGACGGGGAGGCGGCTGTGACGATGGACGGACTGCGGCTCGACGGGCGGACCGCCGTGGTGACCGGCGCGGCGGGCGCCATCGGCTCCGCCACAGCGGCCGACCTGACCGCCCTGGGCGCCCGCGTGGTCGTCGCCGACGTGGACGCGGACGGCGCCGACGCGGTCGCCGCCGGGCTGGCCGGGGCCGTCCCGCTGACCGTGGACCTGTCCGCGCCCGAGTCGGTGGAGCGGTTCTGCCGCGAGCTCGGCGACCGGGGCCTGGAGGCGGACATCGTCGTCCACAACGCCGGCCTGTCGATCGTCGAGCCGTTCACCGAGAGCGACCCGGCGAGCTGGGACCTCATGTGGCTGGTGAACCTGCGCGGCCCCATGCTCATGACCAAGCTCCTCCTGCCGGGCATGACGGCGCGGGGCTGGGGCCGGCTGGTGTTCGTCTCCTCCGACGGGGCGCGGGCCGGCTCGGGCGGCGAGGGCGCGTACGCGGCCACCAAGGCGGGGCTGTTCGGGCTGGCCAAGACCCTCGCCAGGGAGGCGGCGCGGGCGAACGTCACCTCCAACGTGGTCTGCCCGGGCCCCACGGACACCCCGATGCTGCGCCGCGTGTCGGCCGCCGAGCCGGGCCTGGTCGAGAAGATCTCCCGGGCCATCCCGCTGCGCCGCCTCGGCACGCCCGCCGACGTGGCGGGCCTCGTCGCCTACCTGTGCACCGACCGCGCCGCCTACATCACCGGCCAGACCCTGTCGGTGAGCGGCGGGGTCACCATGCATTGACGCGCCGGGACGACGCGATGGCGGCGACGGTACGGCCGGGGGGCTCGGGGGCGGCTCGCGGTGAAGGGGCGGTGCGCGGTGGAGGGGCGGCTCGCGGTGAAGGGTGGTGGTGGGCGGCGGTTCGGTCAGAGGGACCGGTAGGCGGCCTCGATCAGCCGGTGGGCGCGCAGGCTGCCGGAGACGGCGCCGGCCATGCGGTTCATGACGTAGCCGACGGCCAGACCGTGCTCCGGATCGCCGAGGCCGACGAAACCGCCGAGGCCCGTGTGGCCGAACGCGGTGGCCGACGGGACGAAGAACGTCATCGCCGGGCGCATGTAGCCGAGGCCGAAGGAGCTGTCCACGTACAGGACCCGGTCAGGACCGGACACCCGGGGGCGGAGGGCGTCGCGGAGCGTCTCGGGACGCAGGACGTCGCCGGCGAGCAGCGAGCGGTAGAAGCCGGCCAGGGCGCGGGCCGTGGTGACGGCGCCGGCGGCGGGCCAGCCGGCGCGCATGACGACGGGGTGGTTGGCGCCGCCCGTGAGCCGCTGCATGGAGGGGTTGCCGAGGGCCCGGTTCATGAGGCTGTCCGGGTCCCGCACGGCACGGGCCATCATGCCGAGCGCGCCGTCGCCGCCGGAGGGGTCCTCGGGGTGCGTGGTCGCGGAGCCGCCCGAGCGGTCGGTGCCGGTGGTCAGGCGATCGGTTCCGGTGGTCGAGTGGTCCGTTCCGGTGGTCAGGCGGGCGGCGCGGGCGATCACCGGGTCGGGCGCGCCCACCCACAGGTCCAGCCCGAGCGGCCCGGCGATCTCGGCCGCGACCAGCTCGCCCACCGTCTTGCCGGTCACCCGCCGCACCACCTCGCCCACGAGGAAGCCGTACGACAGAGCGTGGTAGCCGTGCGCCGTGCCCGGTTCCCAGAGCGGGCGCTGCCCGGCCAGGCGGGCCGCGATGGCCGCGTGGTCGCCGAACTCCTCCACGGGCACCGGGTCCTCCACCACCGGCAGCCCCGCCGCGTGCGTCAGCAGGTGCTCGACGGTGACGCCCTCCTTGCCCCCGGCGGCGAACTCCGGCCACACGTCCGCCACCGGCGCGGACACGTCCACCAGCCCCCGTTCGGCGAGCTGGAGCAGGACGGTCGCGGTGATCGCCTTCGTGCAGGAGTAGGCGAAGGCGGGGGTGTCCTCCTGCCAGGGGCGCCCGGTGTGCCGGTCGGCGACGCCGCCCCACAGGTCCACCACCGGCTCGCCGTCCAGGAACACCGCGAACGCGGCGCCCAGCTCCTCGCCGTCCGCCAGGTGCCGCTCGAACACCTCCCGCACCCGCGAGAACCGGGGATCGCACCGCATGAGGACCTCCAGACCCAGTGATGACCGGACACAGCACGACCGGACACAGCATGACCGGACACAGCATGAAAGGAAGCGCTTACTTGGTTGCCGAGCCTAACAACTGGGGCCGCTTCGGCCCAGCCGATCAGCGCGGGACGCTCAACCTCCTCACCCCCGAGGCCGTCCTGCGCGCCCTCCGCGCCGCCGTCACAGGGGAGGTGCTGAGCCTGGCCCTGCCGATCAGGGGCTCCACCTCCTCGCCCGCGCCCGGCACCGTCCCGCACCTGAAGGGCAGGCCGTTGCCGCAGCACTTCATGTCCGTGGACGGCGGCGACTACGCGGCCGGCGCGCGGCCGGTCGGCGCGGGGCTGCGGGTGGCCGACGACGCGCTGATCGTGTCCCATCACGGCACGACCACCCACATGGACGCGCTGTGCCACATGTGGTCGGGCGACGAGCTCTACAACGGCCACCCGGCCGCCCGGGTGCGCTCCTACGGGGCCACCCGGTGCGGGATCGAGCAGGTGGGCGGGGTGGTGGGGCGGGGTGTCCTGTTCGACGTGCCGCGCCACCTGGGCCTGGACCACCTGCCGGCCGCGCACCGGATCACGCCGGAGGAGCTGGAGGCGTGCGGCCCGGAGCTGCGGCCGGGGGACGTCGCGGTGGTCCGCACCGGCTGGCCGGCGGTGTGGCGGCGGTCGCGGGAGGAGTACTGGTCGGGCCAGCCCGGCCTGTCGGCGGACGCCGGGCGGTGGCTGGCGGCGCGGGACGTCGCCGTGGTCGCCTCGGACAACGCGGCGATCGGCGGCCTGGACGCACGCCAGCTCGCGGGGGAGTGCCTGGAGGACGACCTCCACCTCATCCTGCTGCACCGGCATGGCGTCCACCTGGTGGAGATGCTGTGGCTGGAGGAGCTGAGCGCGCGGGGCCGCGCGGACTTCGTCTTCGTCGCGGCCCCGCTGCGCGTCGAGGGCGGCACCGGCAGCCCCCTCAACCCGCTCGCCGTCCTCTGACGCGGCACGCTGGGGGACGGAGGTGGGGACCGCTCGGGACCGCGTGCCTCCCCCCGCCGGAGGGGGCGGGGGAGCGGCGGGTCAGGCGCCGGGGTAGTTGCCGCCGCCGTGGGCCTGGTCGAGGGCGTCGTAGTCCGGCGTGAAGCCACGCTTCGGGATCGCGTCCGCGAACACCACATCGCGAGGCTTCTTGTACGAGGCCAGCAGACCCTTGACGTGGCCGATCAGCTCCTCGGCCGTCGCCGTGGCGTCGGGGGCGAGCACGACCACGGCCCGGACCGCCTGGTGCCAGCGCTCGTCCGGTACGCCGATGACGGCCGCGTCCGCCACCGCCGGGTGCGACTTGAGCGCCCGCTCGACCTCGGCCGGGTAGACGTTCTCGGCGCCCGACTTGATCATGCGGAGGCGGGGGCCGATGAACGTGATCGTGCCGTCGGGCTCGCGGCGCCCGAGGTCACCCGTGTGATGCCACCCATGAGCGAACTTCGCCTCATTCAACTCCGGCCGGGCGAAATATCCGGAAAAGAGGGTCTTGCCGCGCGCGCAGATCTCGCCCACCTCCCCGGCCGGCACCTCGCTGCCGTCGGGCGCCAGGATCCGCACCTGCGCCAGCGGCGACGGCCGCCCCGCGAACCCGGCCGCCCCCGGCGCCAGTCCCAGGAACGTGAGCATGCCGCCCACCTCCGTCTGGCCGTACCCGCCCATCTTGGACCGGCACCACGGCGAGTCGTCCACGGTGATCAGCTCGTCCCACTCCGCCGAGTGCGAGACGAACCGCAGCGACGACAGGTCGTACTTGCCCTGCGGCCGGACCGCCACCACGGCGTCGATCATCTGCCCGAACAGGAACGCCTGCGTGACCCGCTCGGCGTCGATCAGCCGGCAGACCTCCTCGGGGTCGAACGCGGGAGTGAACACGTTCGTCCCGCCGATCTGCAGCGTGGCCAGGCAGAACATCATCGTGCCGACGTGGAACAGCGGCCCGCTGCCGAGGAAGGTGAACCCCGGCTCCATCTGCCGGACCACGAGCAGCGACGTGCTGTGGGCGACCAGGGCGGCGCTGCTGAGCAGGGCCGCGTTCGGCCGGCCGTCGAAGGCGGCGGTGTAGAGGGCGAGGGTGGGCTCGGTGTCGGCGACCTGCGGGAAGTCGCGCAGCGAACCGCTCGCCACGAGCTCCTCGTACGCCTGGCCGGCCCGCACCCACGCGGCGTCGGAGGCGCCCAGCGCCTCCTGTACGGCCGTCGTCGCCTCCGACGGCTCCCAGACCACCACGCGCGGCGTCAGGTCCTCGACCACGAAGCGCAGCTCGTCGGCCGACTGCCGCCAGTTCGCCGGGCAGAAGACCGCCCCGAGCCGCGAGCAGGCCAGCAGCAGCTCAAGCACGGCGTGGGAGTTCTGTCCGAGCCAGAGCACGCGCTCGCCGGGCGCGACCCCGCGCGCCGCCAGGGCGTCCGCCAGGCGCGAGACGCGCTCGTCCAGGGCGGGATAGGTGAGCCGGACCTCGCCGTCCACGACCGCCGTCGTCTCCGGGCGGCTGCGGGCGTGCTCGGCGAGGACGTCCGAGAGGGTCAGGCTGTGGATCATCGCGCCTCCAGGGGGTGAACGGGGCGGGCAGGCGAAGGCGGGGCGGCGCAAGGGTCAGGCGAACGCGGGCATGACCTCGGCGGCGAAGAAGCGCATGACCTTCTTCATGTCCTCCAGCGGCATGGGCCGGGTGCTGCCGAAGTCGCAGAGCAGGTTGGCGAATCCGGCGTCGCGCAGCAGCGTGATCTGCTCGATGACCCGCGCCGGGTCGCCGATCACGTCGAGCTGCTCCCACCGGAAGTCGGGCGACAGGCTGCCGCCCTTCAGGTAGCGGTCCTGGTAGTACTCGAAGCCCTGCGCGGCCTTGCCCGTGCGCGGGTCGATGGGCGCGCTGCGCTCGTTGAAGATGCGCGAGCGGTCGAAGGCCGCCTCGAACCTGGCCTGGTCCTCGCGCGCCTGCTCGGCGGTCGGCGCCACGTAGACGCTGCGCGCCACGACCAGCTCGGCGCCCGGCTCGTGCCCGGCGCGGGCCGCGGTGTCCCGCCACGTCTCGGCCGCCTTGACGACCTTGCGGAACGTCGCCACAGGGTCGGCCAGGATGGGCAGCCCGCGCTCGGCGTACATGGTGACGGTCTCGGGTGACACGGCGGCCACGTGCAGCGGCGGGTGCGGGTCCTGCAGGGGGCGGGGGACCAGCGACACCTCGGCGCCGGTCCGGTAGAACTTGCCCTCGTGCTGGAACGACTCCCGCGTCCAGAGGCCCAGGATCACCTCCAGCGCCTCGTTGAAGCGGTCGCGGGCCTCGGCCAGGTCCACCCCGAAGCCCTCGAACTCGAAGCTCTGGTAGCCGCGCCCGATGCCCAGGTCGAGGCGCCCGCCGGAGAGCACGTCCACCTGGGCGGCCTCCTCGGCCACGTGGATGGGGTTGTGCAGCGGCAGCACCACGATGCCGGTGCCGAGCCGCAGGCGCGAGGTGCGGGCGGCGGCGTGCGCCAGCATGGTGAACAGGTTGGGCGCCACGCCGTAGTCGCGGAAGTGGTGCTCGGCCAGCCGCACCCCGTCGAATCCCAGCTCCTCGGCCAGCTCGATGAGCTCCAGATGGTAGGCGTAGACGTCCTCGAAGCTCTGCCCGTCGAAGCGGTGGAAGAGATGGAAGGTTGAGAACTTCATGCGGCGGCCTCTCGGAGGGGTAAACCAAGCGCTCGCTTGGGAGCGTATCAGGTCAACCCCCGCTTGAGACCCCCGCCGCGCGAAGGTTCCTCAGACGAGGGCGGTGAGCAGCCCCATCGTCAGTGCCGTCCGCTCCGGGATGTGGCCGACGACCACGTGCTCGTGCCGCGCGTGCGCGCCGCCGCCGACCGCGCCCAGCCCGTCCAGCACCGGCCGGCCCAGCGCCGAGACGAAGTTCGCGTCGCTCGCGCCGCCCACCGAGATCTCCTCCAGCGGCAGCCCGAGGCTCGCCGCCACCGCCTGCGCCTCCTTGAACAGCCGCTGCGAGGCGGGGTTCTGCGTCATCGGCGGCCGGTTCCACACGCCCGACACGGTGACCGTGACGCGCGGGTCGGCGGCCTTCACCGCGGCGAACGCCTCCTCGACGCGGACCATCTCCGACGGCTCGCTGACCCGCACGTCGATGCCCGCCGTGGCGTGTCCCGCCGCGACGTTGCGGCCGGTGCCGCCGCTGACCAGGCCGACGTTGACCGTGGTGCCGCGCTCGGGGGCGGCCGTCCCGGTGATCTGGGTGATGATCCCGGCCAGCGCGTGGATGGCGCTCGCCCCCGCCTCGGGGTCGAGGCCCGCGTGTGCCTCGATGCCGGTGACGGTCACGTCGAACAGGCCGACGCCCTTGCGCGCCGTCTTGAGCGCGCCGCCGCCCGACGCCTCGAACACCAGCGTCGCCAGGGCGTCCTCGCTGGCGGCCTCGATGTACGGGCGGGAGAACGGGCTGCCGATCTCCTCGTCGCCGTTGAACAGCAGCCGCACCGACGGGTGGGGCAGGCCCAGCTCGCGCAGCCCGCGCACCGCCCAGATCGACTGCACCAGGCCCGTCTTCATGTCGAACACGCCCGGCCCGGTCGCCCTGCCTTCGGCCACGGTGAACGGCCACCGGGCCAGCGTGCCCGTCGGCCACACGGTGTCGTAGTGGCTGGCCATGAGCACGGTGCCGGGGGCGGTGCCCTGATAGGTCAGCTCCAGCACGTCGCCGAGCTCGCCGCCGTCGTGCACGGCGACCAGGTCCGGCGTGCCCAGCCGCTCGGCGGCGAGCGCGCGCACCCCGCCGAGCCCGACGGTCAGCATGGCCTTGTCGGAGCTGTGGGTCTCCAGTTCGACGACCGTGCGGATGTCGTCGAGCATGGCGGGCAGGGCCTGCCGGGTCCAATCGGTGATCGACACGGGTTTCCTCTCCGGGGCTGGCGGACGGGGGCCTGGGCTGGGCGGACGGGGCTTGGGCTAGCGGACGGGAGCGCCGGGGCCCAGCGGGACGCCGAGCCACCAGAACACGAAGAACAGCAATGTCCATACCACGAGCAGCGTGACGGACAGCGGAATGGTCATCGAGGCCAGCGTGCCGATGCCGGCCGAGCGGCGGTAGCGCTGCAGGAAGCCGAGCGCCATGACGAAGTAGGGGCTCATCGGCGTGATCGCGTTGGTGCAGGAGTCGGCGATGCGGTAGAGCGCCTGGGTGTACTCCGGCGGGATGTCCAGCAGCATCAGCATCGGCACGAACACCGGCCCGACCAGCGCCCACTGCGCGGATCCGCTGGTCACGACGAGGTTGATGAGGGTCACCACGACCAGGATGCCGAGGAAGACGACCGGGCCGGTGACGCCGGCCGACTTCAGCAGGCCCGCGCCGTCGATGGCGATGACCTCGCCGATCCCGGTCCACTTGAAGTACGCGAGGAACTGGGAGATCGCGAAGAACAGCACGAGGATCGGGGCCAGCTCGCGCATGCCGTGGGCCATGAACGCGGGCACGTCCCGGCCGCCGGTGATGGTGCCGGCCGCCCTGCCGTACGCCCAGCCGACGGCCAGGAACGCCAGCGCGAGGAAGACGGCGATGGAGGTGAGCAGCGGCGACCGCACGATGCTGCCGCCCTCGCCGCGCAGCGGCGAGCCGGACGGGAGCACCGCCAGCACCACGGCGGCGACGAACACGACGAGCGTGACCAGCGCGGCGCGCAGCCCGCGGCGCTCCTCGGGGCGCAGGGTCAGCTCGCCCAGGTCGTCCTTCAGCGCCTCGGCGTCCTCGTCGGCGGGCAGCGCCTCGGCCCGGCGCGCGAGCAGCTTCTCGGTCACCAGCGTGATCGTGGCGGCCAGCACGAGCGAGGAGGCGAGGGAGAAGAAGTAGTTGGCCAGCGGGGTGACGACGTACGAGGGATCGACGGTGTGGGCGGCCGCGGTGGTCAGCCCGGACAGGATGGCGTCCACCGGCGTGACGAGCGGGCTCGCGTCGTAGCCGGCCGAGACCGACACGAACGCCACCACCACGCCCAGCACCGGACTGCGGCCCACGGCCCGGAAGGCCAGCGCCCCGAGCGGGATGAGCACCACGTAAGCGGCGTCGGAGGCGACGTGCGCGACCATGCCCGTGAAGGCCAGCACGAACGTCACCCAGCGCGGCGACACCTTCGAAACGCCGGAGCGCAGGACGGCGGCGAGCAGCCCGGACCGCTCGGCGACCGCGACGCCGAGCATGACGACGAGGATGGTGCCGAGCGGCGGGAAGGAGGTGAAGTTCTCGATCGCGTCGCCGACCATCATGCGCACGCCGTCGGCCGACAGCAGGTTCTTGACCGCCACGGTCTTGGAGGTGGCCGGGTTCACGGCGGACACGCCCGCCGCCGCCAGGCCCCAGCTCGCCAGGGCGAGCACCGCGCTGAGGATGACGAACAGCCAGAACGGATGGGGCAGCCGGTTGCCGAGCCGTTCGATGCCGCCGAGGGCGCGCAGCATGCCGTTCAGCGGTCGTGACTCCGAGGTCGCCTCGGTCGTGCTCACCCGATCCTCCTCCGTGTTTATGGCCATCCATTACACGGGCTATGACGGAATATGGCAAGTAGCCACTCCAGCTTGAATGAATCGGTCGCTTCTTTACCGATGCGTGCGCGATACAGTCTCTTTGTGTTGGACGACGCGGACCTCGACCTGGTCGCCGCCCTGCAGATCGCGCCGCGCGCCTCGGCAGCGGCGCTCGCCGACGTGCTCGGCCTGTCTCCCAGCACGGTGGGGCGGCGCCTCGCCCGCCTGGAGGAGCAGCGCATCCTGCGCGTGCTCGGGCAGACCGAATGGTCCGCGCGAGCCGACGGCAACCCCCGCCACGTGTGGGTGAAGACCGCGCCGGGCGCGACCGAGCGGGTCGCGGCCGCGCTGGCCGAGCTGCCCGAGGCCCAGCTCGTGGCCGAGACCTCCGGCCGGGCCGACGTCTACTGCGCCCTGCACCCGGCCGACCGCGCGCAGGCCCGCGAGCTGCTGACGACCCGCATCCCGGCCGTGCCCGGCGTGGTGTCCACCCACTCCGAGCTGGTGCTGCGCGCGCTCACCAAGGCCGACTCCTGGCGGCTGCGCCGGCTCGGCGACGACCAGGTCAAGGCCCTGGCCGAGGCCGAGGAGCCCCTGCCCGGCAGGCCCGCCGGGGAAGGGCCGCCCCGCGCCGTCGCGCGGGGCGCCGCCACCGCTCCCGAGGAGGGCGGCATCCTGCGGCTGCTGCGTGCCAACGGCCGCGTCACCTCGGCGCAGGCCGCCCGCGCCCTCGGCATGAGCCAGTCGACCGCCTACCGGGCGATCCAGTCGCTGCTGCGCCGCGGCGCCGTCCGGCCGCGGGTGGAGGTCGAGCCCGCCCTGCTGGGCTACGCGCTGGAGGTCATCGTCGCGCTGACCACCTCGCCGGGCGCCATCCAGCAGGTGGCCGAGGAACTGGCCCGCCACCCCTCGGCCCGCTACGTCAGCATCGTGGCCGGCACCACGTCGGTCATCCACCAGGGCGTCTTCCGGCACGAGGAGGAGCTCGGCGACTTCCTCACCCGCGACCTCGCCCACCTGCCGGGCATCAACGCCCTCGACGTGTCGGTGGTGCTGCGCATGCTGCGCCGTTACTGGATCCACCGCGAGGACGGCCGCCTGGTCGGCTGAGCCGTCCCCGCGTTCAGGCCGCGCGGATCACTCCGCGGCGGAGGAGGCGGGCTCCCGTAGCGGCAGGCGCACCTCGAACCACGTCTCGCCGGGCACCGACCGCACCTTGATCTCGCCGCCGTGCCGCCCGGCGACGATCCGGTACGAGATGTCCAGCCCGAGCCCGGTGCCCTGGCCGACGCTCTTGGTGGTGAAGAACGGCTCGAAGATCCGGTCCTTGATCGCGTCGGGCACGCCCGGGCCGGTGTCGCCGATCTCGACGATCGCCTCGTCCTCGTCGTGCGCGGTGCGGATCGTCAGTGTGCCCTCCGCGCCCATGGCGTCGAGGGCGTTGTGGATGAGGTTGGTCCACACCTGGTTCAGCTCGCCGCCGTAGGCCGGGATGGCGGGCAGCGTCCGGTCGTAGTCGGTGACCACGGTGATGCCCGGCGGGATCTTCCCGCGGAAGATCGCGACCGTGCTGTCCAGCAGGTCGTGGACGTCCACGACCTGGAACGGCGCCCGGTCCATCTGGGAGTACTGCTTGGCCGAGCGGATCAGCGAGGCGATGCGCTCGGTGGCCTCGGTCACCTCGCCCAGCATCTGCGAGATCTCGACCGCCTCCGACAGCCAGCGCAGCGCGGCCGGGGCGTGCTCGTCGCCCACCTTCCTGCGCACCTTGTCGAGGTGGACCGGGCCGAAGCCGGCCTGGACCAGCGCCGGGGCCAGGTCCCAGGCGCCGTCCACGCCCAGCTCCTCCAACGCCTCGCCCAGCTCGTCCTCGGCGTCGGAGATCTCCAGCGGGGAGCGCGGCGGCAGCTTGCCCAGGGCCGCGGTGCAGCTCTCCTGCATCTCGACCAGCGCGCGCAGCCGCTCCGGCGGTATGCCGTCCTCGGCGAGCTGCGCCAGCTCCATCCGGGACGACCTGATCAGCGTGCGCAGCTCGCCGACCGCGCGGACCGCCGCGGCGGCCGGGTTGTTCAGCTCGTGGGTGAGCCCGGCGGTGATCGTGCCGAGGGCCGTCAGCCGCTGCCGCCGGTCGATGATCTCCCGCTGCATCCGGCCGCCCGACAACATGCCGTCGAGCAGGTGCATCGCCATCGGGAACCACTCGGCCACGATGTGCGCGAACTTCTTGGCCGGCAGCAGGAACATCCGGGTCGGCGCCGTGGCCCGCAGCGAGCTCTGGTAGGTCTGCGGCGCCCGGTCGCCCAGGTAGGCGGAGGTCGCGCCACCGTACACGCCGGGCTGGGAGGTGCGGGGCATCGCGACCGTGCCGGCGCTCACGGTCTCCTGGACCATCTGCACCTCGCCCTCGATGAGCACCGCGAAGCACTCGGCGGGATCGCCCTGCCGGATGACCAGGTCGTCGGCCTGGTACGACTGGACCTTGCCGCTCATGGCCAGCTTGGTGAGCTGCTCGTCGGTGAGCCGCTCGAACAGGAACAGCTTGCGCAGCTCGTCGATGTCGATCGTGGTGGTGGTCACTGCTTCTCCAGGTAGCGGTGCACGAGCGCGACGGCCATCGCGCCCTCCCCGACGGCCGAGGCGACCCGCTTGATCGACTCGGCGCGCACGTCGCCGGCGGCCAGCACGCCGGGCACGTTGGTCTCCAGGAAGTACGGCTCGCGGCGCAGCGTCCAGTTGCGCGGGCGCCGGCCGCCCTGCACCAGGTCGGGCCCCGTCAGGACGAAGCCCTTGGCGTCGCGCTCGATCGTGTCGCCGAGCCAGGAGGTGTACGGCTCGGCGCCGATGAAGACGAACAGCCACTGCGCGTCGACGGTCCGCTCCTCGCCCTTCGTGCTGAGCGTGAGCTGCTCCAGGTGCCCGTCGCCCAGGCCTCCGGTGACCTGTGTCTGGGTGTGGACCTCGATGTTGGGGATCGCGTCGATCTGTTCGATGAGGTAGTGGGACATGGACCTCTCCAATCCATCACCTCTCACCAACAGATGGACCTTGCTCGCGAATCCCGACAGGTAGACGGCGGCCTGCCCGGCCGAGTTGGCCGCCCCCACGATGTAGACCTCCACACCGCGGCACGACGGCGCCTCGGTGAGCGCGGCGCCGTAGAAGACGCCCCGGCCGGTGAACTCGTCCAGGCCCGGCGCGTCCAGGCGCCGGTAGGTGACGCCGGTGGCCAGGATCACCGCGTGCGCCGCGATCTCGCCGCCGTCCTTGAAGCCGACCACGCGGGCCTGGCCGCGCGGCTCCAGGTGGGTGACCTTGCGCGCGGTCAGCAGCTCGGCGCCGAACTTCAGCGCCTGCCGGCGGGCCCGGTCGGCGAGCTGCTGGCCCGAGACGCCGTCGGGGAAGCCCAGGTAGTTCTCGATCCGTGAGCTCTGACCGGCCTGGCCGCCGGACGCCTGCGCCTCCACCAGGACCGTGTTGAGCCCCTCGGAGGCGCCGTAGACCGCCGCGCCCAGCCCGGCGGGGCCGCCGCCGACCACGATGAGGTCGTAGAAGTCGGTGGCGGGCGTCGTGGACAGCCCCACGGCCGAGGCCAGCGTGGACGGCTCGGGCGCCTGCAGGGACGTGCCGTCGGCCGTGACCACCAGCGGCAGGTGGCACTGCTCGCCGACCGCCGCGACGAGCTGGGCGCCCTCGGGGTCCTCGGCCAGCATCCACTGGTACGGGACGTGGTTGCGGGCCAGGAAGTCGCGCACCCGGTACGACGGGGCCGACCAGCGGTCGCCCACCACGCGCAGCTCCGCCACCTCCACCCGGTCGGTGCGGTGCCAGGCGTCGAGCTGGCCGTCGATCACCGGGTAGAACTTCTCCTCCGGCGGGTCCCAGGGCTTGAGCAGGTAGTGGTCGAGGTCCACCACGTTGATCGCCTGGATCGCGGCGTCGGTGTCGGCGTAGGCCGTCAGCAGCACCCGGCGGGCGTACGGGTACATGTCCATGGCCGCTTCGAGGAACTGCACGCCGTTCATCTGCGGCATGCGGTAGTCGGCGAGGATCGCCGCCACCTCGTCACCGCGCAGGCGCATCTCCTTGACGGCCTCGATGCCCTGGTCCGCCGCCTCGGCGCGGACGATCCGGTAGCTCTGGCCGTAACGGCGGCGCAGGTCACGGGCGACCGCCCGCGACACACCCGGGTCGTCGTCCACCGTCACGATGACCGGCTTGTCCATGGCCCTGCCTTCCCCACGAAGTTCTCATTCGAAGCATGTCACGCGAAATGGGCCCACCGGCAAGTCGGCGCCGGCAGGCCGTCAGAGGGCCCGGGTCAGGCGATGACCCGGCTCTCGCCCCCGTCCACCAGCAGCGAGACGCCGTTGACGTACGAGGCGCGCTCGCTGGCGAGGAACGCCACCACGTCGCCCACCTCCTCCGGCTCGCCGATCCGGCCCACCGGCACCTGCGCGGCGCGGCCGGCCAGGCCCTCGTCGCCGCCCGCCAGCTCGCGCAGCCGGTCGGTCGCGATCGGGCCCGGCATCACGTTGGTGACCAGCACGCCGTCGCCGCCGACCTCCCGGGCCAGGGTCCGGACGATGCCGGCCACGGCGGAGCGGGTGGCGTTGGACAGGGCCAGGTCGTCGAGCGCCTCGCGCGCCGAGCGGCTGGTGACCGTGACGATCCGTCCCCAGCCGCGCGAGCGCATCTCGGGCAGCACCGCGTGGATGAGGCGGACCGTGCCCAGCAGGTTGCGCTGGATCGCGACCTCCCACTCCTCCAGGCTCTTGTCGGTGAACCGGCCGGCGGGCGGGCCCCCGGCGTTGGCCACGAGGATGTCCACCGGTCCGAGCACGTCGCGCGTCTCGGCGGCCACGCGGGCGGCCGAGGCCGGGTCCTCCACGTCGGCCAGCACCGCGTGGACGACGCCGCCGAACTCCTGGAGCCCCACCACGGCGTCGGCCAGCCGCTCGGGGTCGCGGGCCGTCACGCAGACGTCGCATCCCTCCCGCGCCAGGCTCCTGGCCGCGGCCAGGCCGATGCCCGCGCTGCCTCCCGTGACGAGTGCTACCTTGCCCGCGATACCGAGATCCATGAGGGCGACTATAGGAGCCCGGCCCCGGCCGGCCGCCGCCGGGCACGCGGACGGTCACCGGCGGTCAGGACGGCCGTACGCGCTCCAGCTTGTCGGGGTTGGCCGGTCGATCCGCTTCGGGGCGATCCGCCGCGAGACGGCGGTCGGCTGATCACCTCGTGCCCCACGGCGGTCGGCAGTGGCGGATGGGACAGTTTCGCGCGGCGGTCCGGTGGAAAAGCCGCGGCAACCATGATGAGCTTGGGCGATGGCGAGAAATCTGATCCTGTCAGGAGGCCCGTTCCACGACTTCGACGCCACCTCCGCCGCGCTCGCCGAGGTGCTCGCGGAGGTCGGGATCGAGTCCGAGATCACCGAGGACATCGCCGGCGCGCTCAGCGAGCCCTCCGAGACCCAGCTCATCACCGTCAACGCCCTGCGCTGGCAGATGGGCCAGGACCGCTTCGCCGACCTGCGCGACCAGTGGCGCTTCGAGCTGCCCGCCCAGGCCCGCACGACGCTGCTGGACCACCTGGAGCGCGGCGGCGGCGTGCTGGCCATGCACGCCGCGTCCATCTGCTTCGACGACTGGCAGGGCTGGTCGCGCGTGCTCGGCGGGTGCTGGACCTGGCCCAAGTCGCACCACCCGCCGCTCGGCTGGACCGGGGTGCGGGTCCACGGGGAGCACCCGATCGTGGAGGGGCTGCGCGACTTCGACGTCGTGGACGAGGTCTACAGCGACCTGGAGGTGCTGCCCGACGTGCGGCCCCTGGCCTCGTCCCACGGGCAGCCCCTCGTCTGGGCCCGGCCGGTGCGGCGCGGGCGCGTCGTCTACGACGCGCTCGGCCACGACACCCGTTCCTACGACAACGAGATCCACCGGACGCTGCTGCGGCGCGCCGCTCTGTGGTTACTGAAGCGCCCCGTCACCGTGGGGGACTGACGACAGGAACTCCCGGATCTCCCGCGCCAGTTCCCCGGGGATCTCCTCCGCCATGTGGTGGCCGCTGTCGACGGCGTGCCCGCGCACGTCGTCGGCCCAGGAGCGCCAGACCGCGAGCGGGTCGCCGTACAGGTCCTCCATGTCGTCCTTGGAGCCCCACAGGAACAGCGCCGGGCAGCGCACCCGGCGCCCGGCCGCCTGCGCGGCCTCGTCGGCCTCCCGGTCGACGCCGAGACCGGCCCGGTAGTCCTCGCACATCGCGTGCACGACCCGCGGATCGTGCAGGGCCGAGCGCAGGTCCTCGTAGGCCTCGCGGCCCATGTGCTCGTCCGTGTACCGGTACCAGGCGTCCGGGTCGGCGTTGATGACCCGCTCGGCGGGCTGGTCGGTCTGGCCGAGGAAGAACCAGTGCCACCAGCTCGCGGCGAACCCCGCGTCGCAGCGGGCCAGCGCCTCGCCGATCGGCACGGCGTCGAGCACGATCAGCCGGCTGACCGCGTCGGGGTGGTCCACGGCCAGCCGGTGGGCGACGTACGCGCCCCGGTCGTGGCCGGCGACCGCGAACCGGTCGTGGCCCAGCGCGCGCATCAGAGCGACCAGGTCACGGGCCATCGCCCGCTTCGAGTACGGCTCGTGGTCGGGGGTGGTGGGCGGTTTGGAGGAACGGCCGTAGCCCCGCAGGTCGGGGCACACCACGGTGTGGTGGGGGGCCAGCCGGGCCGCCACCTGGTGCCAGGTCGCGTGGGTACGGGGGTGGCCGTGGAGCAGGAGCACGGGGGTGCCGGCGCCGCCGTGGCGGACGAACAGCTCGGCCTCGCCCACGTCGATCCTGTCTGCCGCGAAGTTCTCGAACATGGGTGCGCACCTACCCGGTGGGGCCGCTTCGATCCTCCTCGGCCGTCCGGTCCTCTCGGGGCGCGGCGTCCCCGGCCGCGCGGGGCTCCCGGGTTGCGGCGTCCCCGGCCGGGGCGCCTCCGGCGGGGGCGTCTCCCGGTACGAGGCCGAGGCGGTGGGCGGACTCCGACTCGTGGGCCATGCGGCGCAGCGTGTCGAGCGCCCGGCCGTACAGGACCGTGCCCAGCACCAGCGCCTCCACGGCGCTCTCCCGCGGCTCGTCGAACGGGATCACGTCCATGTCGTCGCGGGCGATCCGCCGCGCGGCCTCGGCGTAGCGGGTCAGGTCGGTGGACATGCCGAGCCTGCGCAGCGTGAGCAGCGTCTGGGCCAGCTCCGCGCGGGTCGGGGCGTGCGGCGTGATCGTCCAGCCCTGGCCGGCGATGAGCCGGTCGGTCTCGGCCAGGGCCTCCTCCCACGGCTCGCCGGGCTCGGGCTCGACCGCGGGGCCGAGCGCGTAGTGGGCGGTGCCGAGGACCCGGTGGATGGGGAGCGTCTCGTCCTCCACGGCCTCGACCACCTGCTTGATGGCGGCCACCGGCAGCCGGCCGACCTCAAGCAGGGCCCGGATCAGCCGCAGCCGGCGCAGGTGGGAGCCGTCGTACTCGGCACGGGTGGCGGCGACCTGTTCGCCCTGGTGCAGCAGGCCCTCGCGGAGGTAGTACTTGATGGTCGCGATGGCCACGCCGGACCGGGTGCTCAGCTCCGAGATGCGCATCGCCGGATAATAACGCTATCCAGTCCGGGCGAGGTGCCGCGCCGCGTGCGCCAGGTCGTCCACCTCGGCCTGGCGGTTCCACAGGAAGACCACCTCGATCGGCGGCACGTCCTCCGCCACCGGCACGAAGACCAGGCCGTCCGGCACCGCGACCTCCTCCCTGACGCTCAGCGAGTAGCCGGCGCCCGCCTCGATCATGGTGATCACCGCGTCGTGCCCGGCCGCCGACGGGCCGAGCCGCGGGTGCAGGCCCAGCCGGACGAACCCCTCCAGGAAGCGGCGGGCGCCCGCGACCGCGTCGGAGTCGGGCATCACCAGGGGGAGCGCGGCGAGGTCGGACAGGGAGAGGGGATCGTGCGCGGCCAGCTCGTGCCCGCGGGGAAGCAGGGCGCGCACCCGGCAGCGGCGCACCGTCATCCGGGCCACGCCACGCGGCAGCGAGCCGGGGGCGTACCCGAGGCCGGCCTGAAGGGTGCCGTCGGCGATGGAGACGATCTGCTCGGCCGTGCTCATCGGCGCGACCCGCACCCTGGTCCCCTCGACGCGGGAGAGCATGCGCGCCACGACGTCACCGAGGCCGTCGGCCACGCCGAGCCGGATCGCGCGCCCCTTTCCCCGTGCGGCGGTGACGGCGCGCTCGAAGGCGTCCACGGCGACCGTCGCCTGCGCCAGGAACGCCTCGCCCGCCTCGGTCAGCCGCACGCCGCTGGGCGAGCGCGTGAACAGCTCGACCCCGATCTCCTTCTCCAGGGCGCGCAACTGCTCCGACAGGGTCGGCTGGGGAACCTGGAGCACCGCGGAGGCCCGCCGGAGGCTGCCCGCGCGGGCGATCGCGATCGCGTGCCGTACGTGCCGTAGATCCATCGCTCACCTCTTGGTGATGGGGATCGGGTATCGCTTGATCACCTTCCCGTATTACAGCCGGAGATTGCCGAGCAAGCGCTTGTCTGCAGAACGGTGGCGCGTTAGCGTGACGGGCCCCTCGTACGCCTGACAGCCGCTACGAGCAGCCCTCGAACTGGGGGACCGCGAGCGTGGACAGGTCCACGCCCGCCTTGCCGAA
>NZ_JBFAIA010000036.1:0-53701 GCF_040654455.1 Nonomuraea sp. NPDC050691 | reverse complement strand
GCCTCGCACCCGCCGCGCAGGGCAGCGACGGCGCCGGCTCCATCCGCATCCCCGCCTCCGTCTGCGGCCTGTACGGCATCAAGCCGACGCGCGGGCGCATCAGCTTCGCGCCGATCATCCCGGACCTCGCGGGCCTGTCCACGAACGGGCCCATCGCGAGGACCGTCGCCGACGCCGCCGCGCTGCTCGACGTCATGGCCCACAACACGCCCGGCGACCACTACCTCCCGCCGCCGCACGAGGGCACGTTCCTGGAGGCCGCCCGCAGGGAGTCCGGCCGCCTGCGCATCGCCCGCCACGCCGACCCCGTCGTGCCCGGCGCCGTCGTGGAGCCCGAGGTGCTCGCCGCGTACGAGGAGGCCGGCGCCACGCTCGCGGCTTTGGGCCACGAGGTCGTCGACATCGTGCCGCCGTACGGGGCCGACCTGGTGCCGCACTTCGTCACCCTGTGGTGCTCCTTCGCCTGCATGCACCCGGTCGCCGACGAGCAGACCGCACTGCTGCGCCCGCTGACCGCCTGGCTGCGCGAGCGCGGCTTCGCCACCCCCGCGCCCGCCTTCCTGCAGGCGCAGGCGACGCTCCAGCTCGCCACCCGAGCGGCCCTGGCCGCCACGGCCGGCTACGACGCGATCCTCACGCCGACGGTCACGCAGCCGCCCCGGCCGGTGGGCTGGTTCGAGGACGTGGACGGGCCCGAGGAGACGTTCGAGCGGATGACCCGGTTCGCGGCGTTCCCGGCCATCTACAACGTCAGCGGGCAGCCGGCGGTCAACCTGCCGCTGCACTGGACGGACGCCGGGCTGCCGATCGGCGTCATGCTGGCCGGCCGCGTCGGCGGCGAGGACACCCTGATCTCCCTGTCGGCCCAGGTCGAGGCCGCGCGCGGCGGCTTCTGGGGAGAGCGCCGCCCGGCCGTCTGGTAGGGGTCTGGCCGGAGCCGGGAAGCCGGTCTACGTTCGTGGTGTGAACAGCGCGCTGGGAAGCATGGGCGCACTCCTCGGGGTGTCGCTGGGGCTGTTCGTCCTGATCAGCCTGATCGTGATGGCGGCGGGACGCGGCGCGCCGCGCAGGGAGGAGCCCGGGCCCGTGTGGCTCGGCGGCCCAGGGCGCGGCGAGCACGGCGTGAGCACCTCCGGCCTGGTGCTCGCCGACCGGACGCCCGCCTGGGCGCCCGGCACCGAGGCCGACTGGGTGGCGGCGGCCGAGACCGCCGAGCCGGGCAGGCGCACCGGCGGCGCCTCGGCGGGGTGGTGACGGCGATGCGCGGGCTCAGCACGGCCCAGGCCGACGACCTCAGGAAGGCCCTGCGCGCCGCCGAGCGGCGCAGCGGACTGCGCTTCGGCCTCTTCCTCGGCCCGCCCGCGGGCGGCCGGCGGCACTTCGCCGAGCGCCTCCACGCCGCTCTCGCCGACGAGGCCCCCGACGCGGTCGTCGTCCTCGTGGACGTCACCGGGCGGGCGCTGGAGATCGTCACGGGTGAACGCGCCCGGCGGCGGCTGCCCGACGGCGCCTGCCGGCTGACCGCCATGTCGATGGCCACCGCCTTCGGCGCGGGCGACCTGGTGGGCGGCCTGCTGTACGGCATCGCCGCGCTGGGGGAGCAGGCCGCGGTCCGCAGCTAGCGGCAGGTCCAGCGGTACGTCCTCAGAGGGCGTCCAGGAGCCGCCGGCCTCTCCGGTCTCCCAGACGGCTCCCTCAGGCGGCTCTCTCAGGCGGCGTCCGGGGGCAGCCGGTCGAGCAGGCCGACGACGTGCTCGCTCACCCCGGCCAGCAGCGTCGAGGGCTCGATGGGCGCCTCGGCCACGGCCGCGAACAGCGAGGGCAGCCCCGGCAGGGGGAACCCGTCGTCCTTCGAGGCGGCCGCGCCGATCGCGTTCTTGTCCAGGGCCGCGCGACTGCGCTCCCAGGCCTCCAGAACCTCCTCGGGCGACGGCACGCCGAACCCGTGGCCGACCGGGGCCGCGTGACGCAGCCGTACCAGCGGGGTGTCGGCGAACGCCAGCGCGGTGCGGGCCCGCACGGACAGGCCGGCGCGCGGCTCCGGCGGGATCCAGTGCATCGCCGTGCACGGGTTGCGGCAGGTGGCGACGCACACGGCCAGCGCGCCGGCCACCTGGCTGTGCTGCCGGTCGAAGTACGCGCGCCAGCCCTCGGCGGGCTCGACCGAGACCCGCAGGGTCCGGTTGGTGCCCGACTGCTCGGACTTGGTGTGGTCGCAGTCGCGGTCGCCGATCACACCGAACCGGCTGCCCGGGGCGCTCAGCCCGTCCGGCCAGCGCGCCGGGTCGCCCGCGTGGCCGAGGTGCGGCTCGAAGGCCAGCAGCGGGAGGTACTCGCTGGCGATGTGCACGGCGGCGATCATCGGGCTGAGCTCGCGGCGCTGCCAGCGCACGGCGATGACCTCCAGCAGCAGCCCGTACGCGGGGCGCAGCGACTCCAGCGCGCCCCGCGGCTGCTCGCGCGGGGTCTGCGGCATGTGGCAGGCCCGCGCCCGCCGCCTCAGCTCCGCCGGGACCGATCTGGCCTCGGCCGCGAAGTCCTCGGCGTCGAGGGAGAGCAGCCGGTGCCCGAACTCGCACACGTCCGCCACCTCCGCCGACGGGGCGAGCGCCCCGAGGTCGGCGAACGCGTGACGGCGGGCCAGGGTGACAAGCAGGTCGTGCGCGGACTTCACCCGATCACCCTCTCACGGGCCGGCCCGTAGCCCGGCAAAGCGGACGTCACCGTCCCGGACGTCTTCCCGTCGCGCCCTCAGGGACAGGGGGAGCGGACGCACTGGATCTCGCCCGGCTCGCGGGTCTGCGTCGGATCCGGGCTCGGCTCCTGCGGATCGGGCGTCGTCGGCTCCTGACTGGGCTCCGGCTCGCGCGTCGTGGGCGTCGCCGAGGGCGGCGTCGTGCTGGGGCTCGCCGTGGGCGTGGCCGCCGTCGGCGAGACCGTGGGCGTGACGGCCGAGTGCGTGCCGCTCGGCCGCGGGCCGGCGCTCGCCTTGACCGGGGGCGCAGAGTGCCGCCGGGTCGCGGGCGGCTCGGCGGCGCTCGTCGTACGGCTCTGCGTGGTGGGCGCCGGCAGGACCGCGCCCGGGTCGGCGGCGCTCTCCTGACGCGTCAAGACGGACCCGGCGACGGCCACGGTGACCGTGACGGCCGCGGCCACCGACGCCAGCGCGCTCAGCAGCCCGCGCCGGCGCCGCGACGAGGGCCGCGAGGACGGCTCGGCCAGCGCGCGGCGCGCCGCCGCGGCCAGCTCGGCGGCCGACCGCCAGCGCATGTCGGGCGCCTTCTCCAGCGCCCGCTGCACCACCTGCCGGGGCCCCGCGGGCACCTCCGGCGGCAGCGCGGGGACGGGCGCGTGGAGGTGCTTGTAGATGATCTGCACGGGCGTGTCGCCCTCGTACGGCAGGCGCCCGGTCAGGCACTCGTACGCCACCACGCCCAGCGCGTAGACGTCGACCGAGGGCGTGACCTCGCTCGCGGTGGCCAGCTCGGGGGCGCAGTAGCCGGCCGAGCAGAGCATCGCGCCGGTGGCGGTGAGCTGCCCGGCCGAGACGGAGTGGGCGATGCCGAAGTCGGTCAGCGCGACCCGCCCGTCGGGCCTGACCATGAGGTTGGCCGGCTTCACGTCGCGGTGGACGATGCCCTGCTCGTGGGCCGCGGCGAGGGCGTCGGCCACCTCGGCGACCAGCCGCATGGTCTCGGCCGGTGACAGCGCCCTCGCGCGCAGCATCCGGTCGAGCGACTCGCCCTCGACGAACTCCATCACCAGGAAGCTGACCCGCCGCCCGTCGACCTCGCACGTGCCGTAGTCGTAGACGTCGACCACGCCCGGATGCCGCAGCGTGGCCATGGCGCGGGCCTCGTTCTGGAACCGGCGGGCGAACGCCGGGTTCTCGGCCAGCGCGGGCATCATCACCTTGACGGCGACGGTGCGGCCGAGAACCGTGTCGGCGGCACGCCAGACCTCGCCCATGCCGCCACCGCCGACGCGGTCGGCCAGCACGTAGCGGTCGTTGAGCGTGGTCCCGGAGCCGAGCACGCCATCGAGGCTAACACCGGCAGGCCCATGACCTGGCCGGAATCCGCGACGGACAGCCCCGCCCCCAGGGGAAAGCCGAGGGCCCCGGCGCGAGACGCGCCGGGGCCTCGGACGGCCGGGAACACCACTACCTGGATGCGGCGGGGTCCGCGTCGAACGCTACGACGCCGTGTCCACGTCCTTGGCGCGGTTGCGCAGGGCGCGGCTGACGCCGTCGGCGCCCTCCAGGATCAGGCGGCGCAGCGCCTGCGGCGGCTGGTGCTCGGCGAGGTAGCGCTCGGCCGCCTCCACCGTCTCCGGCTCGATGAGCAGCGCCGGGAAGCACCCCACCGCGAACGTCGACGCCTGGTCGAAGGTCCACTCCTTGTAGATCCGCCCGACCTCGGCGAAGTACTTGTCGCGGTACGGCGCCAGCAGCTCGACGTGGTTCGCGTCCTGGAAGCCGTTGATCGTGGTGCGGGCGATGTGGTTGGCCAGCTTGCCCTCCACGATCCGCTCCCACGCGGCCGCCTTCGCCTCGGCCGTCGGCACGGCGGCCCGGCACATCGCCGCCGAGCGCTCGCCGGTGGCCGTCGGGTCGCGGCGCAGCTCGGCCTCGATGTCGGCCTCGCCCAGCACGCCGCCCGACACCAGCGCGTGGACGAGGGTCCAGCGCAGGTCGGTGTCGACGGTCACCCCCTCGGGCACCGCCGAGCCGTCCAGGATGCCCCCGAGCATGGCGAGGTCGCCCTCGGAGGTGGCCACCGGCGCGAACGCCTGCAGGAACGCGAGCTGCTGGTCCGAGCCCGGCTCGGCGCCCTCCAGCAGCGACCGCAGCTCGGTGGCGAGCACGGCCAGGCCCTTCGCCCGCCAGGCGGGGTCGGCGTACTGCTGCACGGCGAGGCGCGCCTGCCGCAGCACGGCCTGCAGGACCGTGATGTCCTTGACCGTGCCCACGCCCGACACCACGAGCCGCACGTAGTCGCGGGTGGACATCTCACCGTCGCGCGTCATGTCCCAGGCCGCCGACCAGCACAGCGCGCGCGGCAGCGACTCGGTGAAGCGGGCGATGCCGCCGTCGACCAGCGTGCGCAGCGACCGCTCGTCCAGGCGGATCTTGGCGTACGTCAGGTCGTCGTCGTTGATGAGCACCAGGTCGGGCTGCTCCTCGCCGACCAGGTCCGGGACGGCCGTGCGCGCGCCCACGACGTCGAGCTCGACCCGCTTGACCCGGGTGAGCGCGTCGCCGTCCAGCTTGTACAGGCCGATCGCGACGCGGTGGGAGCGCAGCGTCGGGTAGTCGGCCGGGGCCTCCTGGAGCACCTCGAAGCTCTCGTACCGGCCGTCCTCGGTCAGCGTGAAGGAGGGGCGCAGGGTGTTGACCCACGCCGTCTCCAGCCACTCCTTCGACCAGGACGACAGGTCACGGCCGGAGGTCCGCTCCAGGGCGTTGAGCAGGTCCTTCAGCTCGGTGTTGCCCCAGGCGTGCTCGTTGAAGTAGTCGCGCACGCCGGCCAGGAAGTTGTCCAGCCCCACGTAGGCGACGAGCTGCTTGAGCACCGAGGCGCCCTTGGCGTACGTGATGCCGTCGAAGTTGACCTCGACCGCCTGCATGTCGGGGATGTCGGCGGAGATGGGGTGCGTGGAGGGGAGCTGGTCCTGGCGGTAGGCCCAGGACTTCTCCACGTTGGCGAACGTGGTCCACGCGCCCTTGCCCCAGCGCGTGGCCTCGGCCTGCGCGAGCACCGACATGTACGTGGCGAACGACTCGTTCAGCCACAGGTCGTCCCACCAGCGCATGGTGACGAGGTCGCCGAACCACATGTGCGCCATCTCGTGCAGGATCGTCTCGGCGCGCCGCTCGACCACCGCGTCGGTGACGCGGGAACGGAAGACGTAGTCCTCCAGGAAGGTGACGCATCCGGCGTTCTCCATCGCGCCGGCGTTGAACTCCGGCACGAAGAGCTGGTCGTACTTGCCGAACGGGTAGCGGACGCCGAACACCTTGTGGAAGAAGTCGAAGCCCTGCCGGGTGACCTCCAGGATGTTGTCGGCGTCGAGGTGCTCGGCGAGCGAGGCGCGGCAGTAGACGCCGAGCGGGATGCCGTCGTGCTCGGAGGTCACCTTGTGGTACGGCCCGGCCACGAGCGCGGTGATGTACGTGGACATGACCGGCGTGGGCGGGAACTCCCACCGCTTGGCGGCCTGCACGTGGCCGTGCCTGCCGTGCTCCTCCGCCAGGTCCTCCACGGTGGAGGCGGCGGCGTTGGAGACGACCTCCCAGTCGGCCGGGGCCAGCACGGTGAGCTGGAAGGTGGCCTTGAGGTCGGGCTGGTCGAAGCACGCGTACATGCGGTGCGCGTCGGCCGTCTCGAACTGGCTGTGCAGGTAGACCTTCTGGTCGACCGGGTCGACGAAGCGGTGCAGGCCCTCGCCGGTGCGCATGTAGGCGCAGTCGGCGTCGACGCGCAGCTCGTTGGAGGCGGCCAGGGAGGGCAGCGGGAAGCGGCCCTTCTCGGCGTCGTAGGTGGATACGTCGAGGTCCTCGCCGTTGAGGGTGACGCGGCGTACCCGGGCGCCGTGCAGGTCGATGAAGGTGGACGCGCCAGGTTGCGTGCCGGCGAAACGGACGGTGGTGATGCTCTCGAACCGCTCGTCGCCCTCGGTCAGGTCGAGGGCGACCTCGTATGACTCGACATTCAGCAGCCGGGCGCGCTCGCGAGCCTCGTCCCGAGTCAGGTTGCCTGCCAAGTTGTGCTCCTTTTCACCACTCCGTCGGGGTCGTCGGTACCCAGTCGCACTGGAATAGGCACCGACTCACCCAGGTTATGGCCCCACATGACTACCAGGACTCCTGTCGATCTGTGGTTCGATCCTTCCTGTCCGTTCGCCTGGGCCACGTCGCGCTGGCTGATCGAGGTCGAGCACGTCCGCTCGATCGAGCCGCGCTGGCGCCTCATGAGCCTGAAGCTGCTCAATCAGGACAAGGACGTCCCCCAGGACTACAAGGACCGCACCGTCCGCGCCATGGGCCTGGTCCGCGTGATCGCCGCCGCCCAGGAGAAGTACGGCGACCACGTCACCGGCACGCTCTACACCGAGATGGGCACTCGGCTGCACAACCAGGGCCGCTCCAAGCAGCCCGACTCCTACCGTGAGATCGCCGAGGAGTCCCTGGTGGCCGCCGGTCTCGACGCGGAGCTCGTCTCCGCGATGGACTCCGAGGAGCACGACGAGGCCATCGCCGTCTCGCACGACGAGGGCCTCACCCTGGTCGGCGACGACGTCGGCACCCCGATCATCCGCGTCGGCGCCAACGCCTTCTTCGGCCCCGTCATCACCCGCGTCCCGCGCGGCGAGGAGGCGGGCCGGCTGTGGGACGGCGTGCTCCTGGTGACCGCGTTCGAGGACTTCTTCGAGCTCAAGCGCACCCGTACGCGCTCGCCCCGCTTCGACTGAGTCCCGCCCGACGGCATCCCCGCGTGGTGCCTGGGGCAGGGTTCTTACCTCCCGGGCACAACCCTGTACGCCTTTGACGAACCCCTGTCATGCGCGCGGCCTCGCAAAGTCGGGGCCGGCGCGCGAACATGGGGTCATGCGCAAGCTCTACATCGGCGGTGACTGGACCGCGTCGGTCTCGGGCGAGGCGATCGAGGTCGTCAACCCGGCCACGGAAGAGATCATCGACCGGGTGCCCGCGGGCGCGCCCGCCGACGTGGAGGCCGCGGTCCTGGCGGCACGCGGAGCCTTCCCCGCGTGGTCGGCCGCCGCGCCCGAGGACCGCGCCAAGCTCCTCGCCGCCGCGGCCGAGCTGCTCGAACGGCGCTCCGCGGACATCGCCCAGGCCATCGCGACCGACATGGGCGCCCCGCTGCGCTTCGCGCTCAAGGTGCAGACGCTGATGCCCGCCGGCGTGCTCGCCTCCTACGCCCGGATGGCCGCGAGCCACCCGCGCGAGTCGCGCGTCGGCAACTCCCTGGTGCTCAGGGAACCGGTCGGGGTCGTGGCCGCGATCACCCCGTGGAACTACCCGCTGCACCAGATCGTCTGCAAGGTCGCCCCGGCGCTCGCGGCGGGCTGCACGGTCGTGCTCAAGCCGAGCGAGGTGGCGCCGCTGGCCGCGTACGCGCTGGCCGAGATCTTCGACGAGGTCGGGCTGCCGCCCGGGGTGTTCAACCTGGTCAGCGGGCGCGGTCCGGTCGTGGGCGAGGCCATGGCGGCGCACCCCGAGGTGGACATGGTGTCGTTCACCGGCTCGACCGCCGCGGGCCGCAGGGTCGCCGCCCTCGCGGCGGAGGGCGTCAAGCGCGTCGCGCTGGAACTGGGCGGCAAGTCGGCCAACATCATCCTGCCCGACGCCGACCTGCCCAAGGCCGTCACCGCGGGCGTCGCCCACTGCTTCGTCAACTCCGGCCAGACCTGCACCGCCTGGACCCGCATGATCGTCCACCGCGACCAGTACGACGAGGCGGTCGGCCTGGCCGTCGAGGCGGCCCGTACGTACACGGTCGGCGACCCCTTCGACGACGCCACGCGCCTCGGCCCGCTCGTCTCGGCCGCCCAGCGCGACCGCGTCATCCGCTACATCAACCGCGGCCAGGAGGAGGGCGCCCGGCTCGTCACGGGCGGCACCGACCGGCCGCTGCCCCGCGGCTACTACGTCGAGCCGACCGTCTTCGCCGGGGTCGAGCCGGGCATGGCCATCGAGCAGGAGGAGATCTTCGGCCCGGTGCTGTCGGTCATCCCGTACACCACCGAGGACCAGGCCGTCCGCATCGCCGACGGCACCCCCTACGGCCTGTCGGGGGCGGTGTGGGCGGGCACGGAGGAGCGCGCCGTCGCCGTCGCCCGCCGCCTGCGCACGGGCCAGGTCACGATCAACGGCGGCCGCTTCAACCCCGGTGCCCCCTTCGGCGGCTACAAGCAGTCCGGCCTCGGCCGCGAGCTGGGCGAGGCCGGGCTCGAGGAGTACTTCGAACTCAAGAGCCTCCAGCTCTGACCCGTGCGTGAAAGGTGGAGGCGCCCGTGGTGGGGGTGCCGTGGTGGGTGCCCGTGGGGTGACCGTCAGAGCATCAGGCCGCCGGTGGCCAGGAGGTTCTGGCCGGTGATCCAGCCGCCGTCCGGCCCGGCCAGGAACGCGACCACCGAGGCGATGTCCTGCGGCCGGCCCAGCCGTCCCAGCGCCGTGAACGCCGTCGCCCGGGACAGCGCCTCCGGCGGGTTGCTCGCGCGGAGCAGGTCGGTGTCGGTGGCGCCGGGCGAGACGGTGTTGGCGGTGATCCCGCGCGGGCCCAGCTCGCGCGCGGCCACCTTGGCGAACTGCTCGACCGCCGCCTTGCTGGCCGCGTAGAGGCCGACGCCGGGGGCGGCCATCGCGGTGTTGAGGGTGGAGATGTTGATGATCCGGCCGCCGTCGCGCATGACCCGGGCGGCCCACCGGACGGCCAGGAACGTGGCGCGGGTGTTGACGGCGAACACCCGCTCGTACGTCTCGTCCGTCACCTCCGCGAGGAGTCCCTGACCGGTCCCGGCCGCGTTGTTGACGACGATGTCCACGCCGGGCAGCAGCTTCTCGGCCTCGGCGAACAGCCTCTCCAGGTCGGCGCCGCTGCCCTGGTCGGCCCGTACGGCGTGCGCCCCCGTCTCCTCGGCGACCCGGGCCGCCGCCTCCACGTTGCTGTGGTAGATGAAGACCACCTCGGCGCCGTCGGCGCGCAGCCGCTCGACGATCGCCCTGCCGATGCCACGGGAACCACCCGTGACCAGTGCGCCCTTACCGGAAAGCAGGCTCATGCCGCCAATCTATGCCTTCGACATGATCTTGCGTGCCTCGTTCTTCGGCAGCCGGTCGACGTACAGCCTGCCGTCGAGGTGGTCGGTCTCGTGCTGGAAGCAGCGGGCCAGCGAACCCCGGGCCTTGACCTTCAGCGGGCGGCCGAGCCGGTCGAGACCCTCGACCGTGACCCCGGCGGCCCGGGGGACCGGCGCGTAGATGGGCTTGCCGCTCTGCCGGTCGGGCACCGACAGGCAGCCCTCCTGGTCGAGGATCTCCTCGGCGTCGTCCACGGTCAGCACCGGGTTGATCACGTGCCCCTTGCGCCCGCTGATGTCGTAGACGAACAACCGCCGCGACACGCCGATCTGGGGGCCGGCCAGGCCGACGCCGTCCACCGCGTACATCGCCTGGAACATCTCGTCGATCAGGCGGCGCAGCTCCTTGTCGAAGCCCTCGACGGTCTCGGCGGGCGTACGCAGGACCGGGTCGCCGATCGCGCGGATCTCACGCATGGATGCTCAACTTCCGTAAGGGGCGGTCATGGTTGGCAGTCCTTACTGTAGCGAGTGGCCGCGCCGCCCACATCTCCTCGCGGTGGCCTGTGGAAGACTGTTCGCGTGCGTGTCTACATCGGTGCCGACCATGCCGGCTATGAGCTCAAGAACCATCTCGTGTCGTGGCTGAAGGACCATGGTCACGAGGTGACCGACTGCGGTCCCTTCGTCTACGACGCCGAGGACGACTATCCGGCGTTCTGCCTGCGGGCGGCCGAGGGCGTCGCGGGCGACCCGGCGAGCCTCGGCGTGGTGATCGGCGGATCGGGCAACGGTGAGCAGATCGCCGCCAACAAGGTGCGCGGCATCCGCGCGGCGCTCGCGTGGAGCGAGGAGACGGCCAGGCTCGCCCGCGAGCACAACGACGCCAACGTGGTCAGCGTCGGCGCCCGCATGCACTCCACCGAGGAGGCGACCAGGTTCGTCGAGGTCTTCCTGGCCACGCCGTTCTCCGGCGCCGAGCGGCACAGCCGCCGCATCGCCCAGGTCGAGAGCTACGAGACGATCGGCCAGCTCCCCTCGCTGCCGTAGCGCTCATCCGGCGGTCCGGGCGCAGCCCCCGACGGCTACGTCCGGCGCCGGGGCTCGCGCCTCGGCATCTCGTCACGCAGGGGCCGCCGGTCGGCGGTCTCCTGCTGCTCCTTCGACGGCCGCGACACGTCGCGGGCGCGCATCGCGGTGACCGCCGTGATCTGCAAGCTCTGCAGTGCCATGCCGTCGAGCCTACGTCAGAAGGTCAGCCCCGCCCACGGCCTAGGGCTCCAGGACATGGCCGTGGCCAGCTCCCGCACCGCGCCGGGCGTGCGCTCCTTCAGCAGCCCGGCGTCGAGCTGCGCCATGAGCAGCCCGTCGCCCAGGTACGCCGAGCCCAGCGCCGCGACCGGCAGCGACACGTCCGGCTCCTCCTCGACCGGCTTGCACTCCGCGCCGGCCGGGTCGGCGGTGAGCCGCCAGCGGCGCGCGTTCCAGGGGCACACCTCGTCCTCGACCTCGACGACGAGGTCGACCGGCGCAGCGTAGGAGCGCGCCGACAGCGCCTTGTCCACCTCGACCACGCGTACCCACAGCTCGTCGCTCCAGCGGGCGCGGAGCTGACGCGCGTTGGCGAGCAGCGCGACGATCGGGTCGTCCACCGGACGGCCCTCGGTCTCGACGCGGGTGACCAGGTCGCGGTCGAGCACGCCCCGCCACAGCAGCGCGTACGCGGCCGGGTCGGCGGCGAACAGCTCCCGCAGCAGCAGCTCGCCGTCGGGCACCCCGTCCTCGTCCCACGACGGCTTCAGCCGGAACAGCGCGTACCCGCGCACGCCCCCGTCGTCCTCGGCCACGATCGCGCGCAGCGGCCCGGAGCCGCGCTGGTCGGCGTCGGTGTCGGCCAGCACGTTGTCCCAGGTCTGCTTCCTGCGCGCGTACAACCCGGGGCGCCGGGTCACGACGGTGGCGAAAACCCGCTCGAAGTCGGCGCGGCGCGCCTCCGGCGTCACCACCCGCATCCGGAGCGACGGGTCGTACGGCGCCCCCGGGACGAAGGCCGTGTCGTGGGTGCGGATGCGGAACCTCAGCTCGCTCGCGGCCCTGCCGTACCCGTACCGGCCGTAGATCGCGGCCTCGGAGGCGTAAAGAGCGGCGACGCTCTCCCCGCGCTCGCGCACGTCGGCGAGCTGGCGGCGCATCAGCGAGGACAGGATCCCGCGCCGGCGATGGGAGGGCAGCACGCTCACGGCGGTGACGCCGGCGACAGGGAGCTGCCGGCCGCCCGGGACCGTCATGGCGAGGCTGAAGACGGCGGTGATGCCGGCGATGGCGTCGCCGTCGAAGGCGGCCAGTGTCCGGTCGAACTCCGTCTCGGCCCGGAACCGCTCCTGCTGCGGAGGGGCGGGCCTCCAGCCGAACGCCTCCTCCAGCACCGCGGCGGCCTTGGCCCACTCGGCTTCGCCGATCGGACGGATGGGGTAGGTCATCTTTCCACGGTAGGAGCGGCCGGAGGGGACGGCCACCCAATATCCGCTGGCTGATGATCAAGGCGTTGGTCAAGTGGGCTGCCCAAACCGGGGTCAGACCGATACAGTCACACGCATCATGAGTTCCCGACCGGCGCCGCTGATCCCGCCACGGCTCCGCGCGCTCCTGGTGCGGGTGCCGCTTCTGGTGCCTGCCGTCCGGTTCGTTCGCCGAAGCCTGTCCCGTGACCGCAACCTGCTGGTCACGCTCATCATGCTGACGCTCCTCGTCGGCCTGCTGGCGGCGCGCGTGTCCACCGAGTGGTTCTCACCGTCGCTGCTCATCCTCATCACCCTCGTCGGCGGTCTCCAGCTGCGGCTGGCGAGCCTGGCCAAGCTGCTGGGCGCCGTCGCGGTCGCCCTCGGCTACATCGCCCTCACCCTGGGCGTGGGCCGCATCGGGCTCGGGCTCATGGTGACGATCGGGTTCACGACCGTTCTGGCCGTTCTCATGGCGCGCACCCGCGGCAAGCTCGGCGTGCAGGGGCTGCGCGGCGACGCGATGCTGCTGGAGCTGCGCGACCGGCTGCGCGGCCAGGGCGAGCTGCCGCCCCTGCCCAAGGACTGGGGCGCCCGGGTGGTGCTCAAGCAGGCGGGCGGCTCCTCCTTCGGGGGCGACTTCCTCGTCTCCAAGCGCGACGGCGACCAGGTCGACATCGCCCTGGTCGACGTCTCCGGCAAGGGCGTCGACGCGGGCACCAGAGCGCTGCTGCTGTCCGGAACGTTCGGCGGCCTGCTCGGCTCGGCCGACGACTTCCTGCCCGCCTGCAACGCCTACCTGCACCGGCAGCGTGGCGACGAGGGCTTCGTGACCGCCGTCCACGTACGCCTCGACCTCGCCACGGGCGACTACACGATCACCTCGGCCGGGCACCCGCCCGTGGTGAAGTTCGACGCGGGCACCGGCAACTGGCAGGTCGCCTCGGCCAAGGGCGTGGTCCTCGGCGTGGTGCCCGACCTGCACTGCGAACCCGACAGCGGCACGCTGCGCAAGGGCGACGCCCTGATGTTCTTCACCGACGGGCTGATCGAGCAGCCCGGGCGCGACATCGACGCGGGCCTGGACAAGCTGCTCGGCGAGGCGGAGCGGCTGCTCACCTCCGGCTTCCACGACGGAGCGCGGGCGCTGGTCAACGCCATGGCCTCCGGTCACAACGACGACTGCGCGCTGGTGCTCATCTGGCGGCCGTGACCGCCGCGACCCCGGCTCCGCGACCGCCCGACCATGACGAACCACATGGGTGAATGGTGAACGCCGTCACTGGCCGCCGGATCTCCGTCCTGAGATCGTCGTACTGCTTGCCCATGAGCCCGGACCCCGGGGGAGCGGCGCGGCTTCTTCCGGGGTCCGGCTTCCCCTCCCGAGGATGGCTCCAGGGGGACGGGCGCCGGGTCAGAGCCAGCCGGAGTCGCTGGCGATGCGGATGGCGTCGACGCGGTTGCGGGCCCCGGTCTTGCAGATGACCCGCGACAGGTGGTTGCGGACGGTTCCGACCGACAGGCAGAGCTGATCGGCGATCTCCGCCGAGGGGGCTCCGCCGGCCGCGGCGCGCAGCACGTCCAGCTCGCGCCGGGTCAGCGGGTTGGCCGCCGACTGCAGCGCGGCGGCGGCCAGTTCGGAGTCGACCGCCCGCCGGCCCGCCGCGACCTGCCGCAGCCCGTCGGCCAGCCGCTCGGGCGCCACGTCCAGGCTCATGAACCCGAGCGCGTGCGCGGCGAACGCCCGGCGCACCTGCCCGGGACTGGGCTGGGCGGACAGCACCAGCGCCCGGCAGCCGGGGGCCTTGTCGTGCAGCGCCGCCACCACTGGGAGGCCGCCCGCGCCGGGCAGGTCCAGGTCGACGACCGCCGTGTCGGCCCCGGACGCCAGCGCCGCCGGCACCACGTCCTCGGCGCCGCAGACCTCGGCCACGACCCGCATCCCGGGCTCGGCGCCGAGGGCGGCGACCAGGCCTCGCCGTACCAGAGGCAGATGCTCGGCGACCAGGATCCGGATCAAGGCGCTCCCTTCGTCATACCCCAGGGTGATCGTATGATCGCATACTGTCAACGAAGTCTCTCGGTTCCCCAAAGGGGGCGCAAGCCATTCAGGTGCGGAGAGTTCGACTAGTCTTGGGCTGTCGGGACCTTCCGTTTACCTGGAGAGCGCCTAGATGAACTGGCTGTTCGTGGCCGGGATCGTCATCTTCCTTCTCGGACTGATGGCCTCCATCGCGCTGCACGAGCTGGGACACCTCGTCCCGGCCAAGATCTTCGGCGTGCGGGTGCCCCAGTACATGGTCGGCTTCGGCACGACCGCCTGGTCGATCCGCCGGGGCGAGACCGAGTACGGCATCAAGTGGATCCCGCTGGGCGGCTACATCCGCATGATCGGCATGCTGCCGCCGCGGCCGGGCGACAGCCCGGGCAAGCTGCGGGGCACCTCGACCGGGCCGTTCCAGGGCCTCATCGAGACCGCCCGCGAGGCGTCCATGGAGGAGGTCCGTCCGGGCGACGAGGACCGGGTGTTCTACCGGAAGAAGTGGTGGCAGAAGGTCATCATCATGTCCGGCGGCCCGGCCATGAACTTCGTGCTGTCGTTCATCCTGTTCTCGATCCTGCTCGTCGGCATCGGTACGCCCACCGCGGCCCCGATCGTCTCCCCGAAGACCAACGCCTGCGTCATCCCGGCCAGCGAGAAGCGCGCCGACTGCCGTCCCACCGACCAGCAGACCCCCGCCGCCAAGGCCGGTCTCAAGGCGGGCGACAAGATCGTCTCCCTCGACGGCCAGAAGATCGTCACCTGGGACGACGCCACCCGCCTCATCCGGGGGCACGGCGCCGGCACCGTCGCGCTGGGCATCGTACGCGACGGCAAGCCGATGACGCTGCCCGTCACGCTCATCGCCCAGGACCGGCCGTCGCTGACCGACCCGAAGAAGGTCGAGAAGAACGTCGGCTTCCTCGGCGTGCTGCCCGCCCAGGTGATGGAGAAGCAGAGCTTCGGCATGGTCGTCGGCTACATGGGAGAGCTGACCGGCCGGGTCGCAGGGTCGCTGCTCAACCTGCCGGAGAAGATGGTCGGCGTCTGGCACGCCGCCTTCTCCGGGCAGGAACGCGACCCGGAGGGTCCCGTCGGCGTCGTGGGCGCCGGGCGGCTGGGCGGCGAGATCTTCTCCTCGGACATGACCATCGAGCAGAAGGTCTACGACCTGGTGAACCTGCTGGCCGGGTTCAACCTGGCGATCGGCATGTTCAACCTCATCCCGCTGCTGCCGCTCGACGGCGGCCACATCGCGGGCGGCCTGTGGGAGGGCATCAAGCGGGCCTTCGCCCGGATCACCCGCCGGCCGGAGCCCGCGTACGTGGACATCGCCAAGGTGCTGCCGCTCACCTACACACTGGCCCTGGTGATGATCGTCATGGCCGGGCTGCTCGTCTACGCCGACCTGTTCAACCCGCTCAAGCTCACCGGCTAGCGCGGCCGGCCCGCCTGGCCCGCGGGCGGCGGAACAGGAAGAACGCGCCCACCCCGCACAGCAGGCCGACGCCGACGGCCGCGCCGCCCACCCAGATCAGGCTCTGGTCGATCGGCGGGTGGGCGATGGGCGAGGCGACCGGCCCGTTCCCGAAGTACTCCTTGCCCTTGTACGGCACGGCCGCCGTCTTCGCCGCCGTGGCCGTGGACGCGGCCTTGACCGCCGCCCCCGCGTTCACCAGCCCGAACCCGAGGAACGGGGTGTAGCCGGCCGGCCGCCTGCCGGCCGTCCTCACGAGGATGTCGCGCACCTGCCGGGGCGTCAGCTTCGGGTTGGCCGACAGCATCAGCGCCGCCGTGCCCGCCACCAGCGCGCAGGCCGGCGAGGTGCCGTCGCCCGCGTCGTAGCCGCCGGTGTTGCCGGCGGCGTAGATGTCGACGCCCGGCGCGGCGATCGTGTTGTACGTGTGCACCTGCGAGAAGTCCGCCCGCACGCCGTCCGGCCCCATCGCCGCCACCGCGATCACGCCCGGATAGCCGGCCGGGTACGACATGGTGTTGTTCGCGTCCACCTCCAGCGGATCGGTGGAGCCGCCGTTGCCGGCGCTGGCCAAGAGGATCGCGCCCTTGCCGACGGCGTAGTCCACGGCCGCGGCCGTGTCCTCCTCGTAGCCGCCCCAGCCCCACTCGGCGGTGCCGAGCGACATGGAGACGACCCTGGCCCCGTGGTCGACGGCGTAGCGGATGCCCTTGGCCAGGGCGTTGCCGGCGCGCTCGCTCTCCTTGTCGGCTCCGATCCCCCCGTCCTTGGCCGCCTTCTCCGCCCGCTTGCGCGCCGGGTCCTCGCGGTCCCAGATCACCCGTACGGACAGCACCCGCGAGGCGGGCGCCACGCGCAGCACGCTGGAGGCCATGGACGTGCCGTGCTTGCCCCAGTAGCTCTGGCCGGGACGGGCGCCGCCGCCGATGAAGTCGGGGCCGCCGGTCACTCTGCCCTTGAACTCCGGATGGTTCTTCACCACCCCCGTGTCGAGGACCGCGACCGTGACGCCTTTGCCCCGGGCGAGCCGCTGGGCGTCCGGCACGCGCATGGCCGTCCGCTCCCAGCCGCGCGGCGCATCGGCCACGCCCGGGGCCGCCGCGCCGGCGACGAGCCCCGTGGTCAGGACGGCCGCGGCCGCCACTCTCCTGATCATGCGCCCACCTTCGGGATCTGGTTGCTCAGCCGGGCCGCCAGGTTCTCGGCCAGTCCCTCGGCCGTGGAGGTCCAGGCCGAACGGTCGTCCTTCTGCTCCAGCGGCTGGTTGCCCCAGGGGTCGGGCAGCCTCCCGGGGCGCCTGCCGTCGGCCGGGCCCGCGGTGACCGCCACGAACAGCGGCGTGTAGACGTCGAGCACGGCCTTGCCGGCGTCACCCGTGCGGGCCGCGTCCTTCCACTGCGTGCCGGGGGCCGCGAGGGCGCGCACCACGTGGTCCTGCCGGTCCTGCCCGTCGCGGACGTGGTCGCCCAGGTCCTCCTTGGCGGAGACGTCGCGGAAGGCGACGATCGCGACGGTCGCGGCCGTGCCCCCGGTGTCGTCGAGGTACGTGGCGCGCATGGCCGCCACGCAACCGCGCTGGGCGGCGAGCTTGGCCAGGCCGCCGGACAGGGCCGCGTCGCACGAGGTGCCGGAGGAGACGGCGACCCTGGTCCAGCCCCGCTCGGTGTCCGGGGCGTCGCCCTTCTTCTCCGGGTCCTGCCGGCCGATCGCGCCGGGGAACAGCTTCTCGACCGGGAGGTTGCGCCACAGCTCCATGGAGAACTGCTTGCTGCGGATCTCCTGCTGGCTGTTGCGAACGGCGTGCTGGATGAGCAGGCCGCCGCCGAGTGTGGACAGCAGGCCGAACCCGGCCACGAGCACCCCGGCGATGATCCGTCCCGCCCCGCGCCTGGGCGGCCCGGAGTCCGGCGCCTGCGGCGGCGGCCCGTACGATCCGGGCTCGCCCTGCGGCGGCGGCGCGTACGGTCCCGGTCCGCCCTGCGGCGGCGGCGCGTACGGTCCCGGCGCGCCCGGGGGCCCGTACGGGCCGGAAGCGCCCGGCGGCGGGTACGCCGGCGGCTGGTGTGGGGCGGGATGCCCGCCAGGGGGCTGCGGGGCGGGATACCCCGGCCCCGGACCGGGCGGGGGGTACGTCATCGTCTCTCCAGTCCTGCGTCACATGCGCCCCTCAGGCCACAAGAGGCGCTTTACAGCTTCTTGACCCTATCGGTCACCTGCGACATTCCGGCTGAGGGGCTCCCGGAGCCCGTGACGCCGCCCCCGAAACCGGTACAGGCGCGGGCAAACGCCATGCAACCGCTGCGCAAGCGCTTCCGTGTCTCCTGTGATCGAACAAGTCGTACAGGCGAGTGAGGATGACGCAGATGGCACTCAAGGGAAAGCTGCTCCCGCTCGGGGCGGCGGTCGTGGTGATCGGGCTCGTCCTGCTGGGGGCCGGGGTCGTGGGGATGATGATGTGGCCCATGCCCGGATGGTCCGGCATGGCCTTCTCCGTCGGCATGACGGTGACGATCCCCGGCGCCTTCCTGGTCGTGTTCGGCATGATCAACCGCTCGATGGGCGCGGCCATGTCGTCCATGGACGGCGCTCTCCGGCCGGCCGGCTCGGGCGGCATGTTCGGCCTGATCAAGGACCTGGCCGGGGGAAACCGTGACCTCCTGCTCAACGGGGTGCCGGCGAGCGCCGTGGTCCTGTCCATGCGCGACACGGGTGTGACGGTCAACGACCTGCCCATGGCCGTGTTCGAACTGGAGATCCACCAGCCCGGCTCGATGCCGTACCGCGTCGCGCACCGTGAGCCGATCCCGCGCCTGCTCGTGGGCGCCGTCCTGCCCGGCTCCCAGCTCGCCGTCCGCGTCGACCCGAACGACGCCGGCCGCCTGGCCGTCGACTGGTCCCAGGCCACGGGCCGGACCTCCCGGCCGGCGGCGGCCGGTCAGCAGGTGTCGGCCGCCGACATCCTGGCCCGTGGTGTGCCCGCCACCGTCACCATCCTCGGGACGTTCTCGATGAACGGCATGACCACCGACGACGGCGACCCGGTCGTGGGCTTCGACCTCGAGGTGACCGGGCCGTACCGGCCGTACGAGGTGCGCCTGGCCCACCGGGTCCCCCGGCCCCACCTGACCCGCCTCGTCCCGGGCACCCGGCTCCCCGCCAAGATCGCCCCCGAGGACCCCCAGAAGGTCGCCATCGACTGGGAGGCGGACAGCCCCGTCGGCGAGCCGCAGGCCTTCTGAACCGAGGCCACGGGGGAGGGGCCGGGGCCGGGTACACCTCCGGGGAGGACGGCCGGGCCTCACAGCCGGGAGGGGGTGACCGGGCATGACGGCGCTTCTGGTCACCGCTGTGGCGATCTACCTGTGGGGTGTCGTGTCGGGGCGCCTCCAGCGCGCGGACCTCACCGCGCCGATCGTCTTCGTCGCCGTCGGCTGGCTGGTCGCCGAGGCAGGCCTGGTCACCCCACCGTCCGTGACCGCGCGAACGCTGAAGCCCCTGGTCGAGATCACCCTGGTGTGGGTGCTGTTCTCCGACGCCGCGGGAGTCCCGCTCAGCCAGGTGCGCCGCGACCTCGGCCGGTACGTGCGCCTGCTGGCCGTCGGGCTGCCCCTCACCGTCCTGGCCGGATGGGCGCTGGCGGACTGGCTCTTCCCGGCCCTCGGTATCTGGCTCGCCCTCCTGGTGGGGGCCGCGCTCGCGCCGACCGACGTCGCTCTGGGGCTTCCGGTGGTCACCAACCCCGCGGTGCCGGTGGACGTCCGGCGGCTGATCACCGTCGAGAGCGGCCTGAACGACGGCGTCGTCACGCCCGTGGTCATCCTGGCGATCGCCGGCGCCGCCTCGGCGGAAGGACTCGCCGGCGCGCACGGCTGGGCGGCGCTCGCCGAGCTCGGCATCGGTGTGCTGGTGGGCGCCGGTACCGGTCTGGCCGGTGGCGGGCTGCTGCGGTGGGCGCGCCTTCGGCGCGGCGGCCGGTCCGCGCGGCCCCGCCGAACTGGTGTTCCTGGAGCTGGCCGGCGGCCTGGTGTCGCTGCTCGTCTGGCTCGCGTTCGGCGCGATCGCCGTCCCGATCGTGGCCGGCCGGGTCCATCTCGCCGTCGTGGCGTACGCGATCCTGAGCCTCACCCTGTTGCGGCTGGCTCCTGTCGCGCTTGCCTGCGCCGGCGCGGGGCTCGACCGCGCGACGGTGCTGTTCGTCGGCTGGTTCGGACCCCGGGGGCTCGCCTCGCTGGTCTTCGCCCTGCTCGCGGTCGAGGAGCTCGGGGCCGCCGCGGGCGACGCCGCCGCCGTCATCGGCCTGACCGTGCTCATGAGCGTCCTGCTGCACGGCCTCAGTGCGAGGCCCCTGGCTCCCGGTATGTCCGGGCTGTCACGCGGACCGGCGACGGCCATGACCGCAAAGGCTGACGAACTGTCTGGTACACCATTAATCATTTGAAACGCCGCACAAGCCAATTACCCTCCCTTTTGTCGATGTGTGTCGATCATCGCCTCAAGCTCCTTCCAAGTCAGCGGCAAGTGGTGTCACGGATGCTGGGGGACGGTCCTGATCATATGGGGGCACAGGGGACCACATGGCCGTATTCCCGCGTCGACCGAGCCTCCACGCAAATTGCGGTTGATTAGGCAATTCACCCGAATGTGCAGTCAAACGCAAACAGAACGTGCGGAGAGAGAACGATGACCATTGACGTGAGATGCGTCCACGAGGCCATAGAGGCGCAGAGCCGGAGAACTCCCGATCGCGTCGCCGTCGTGGCGGGCACGACCCGGCTGAGCTACGCGGACCTCGACCGCAGGGCCAACGGCGTCGCACGCGCCCTGACCGGACGGGGCGTCGGACGCGGCGACCTGGTCGGGGTCTGCCTGGAGCGCGACGACTGGCTGATCCCGGCGCTGATCGGGGTGTGGAAGGCGGGGGCGGCCTATGTGCCGCTGGACCCCGAGTACCCGGCCGAGCGGTTACGGTTCATGGCCGAGGACGCCGCCGTGAGCGCGGTGCTCACCTCGGCCGCGCTGCGCCGGACCGCCACGCTGACCGGGGCCGAGACCGTCCTGGTCGACGACGTGGTGCCGGGCGGCACAGCGCCTGACGTGGCGGGTGATCCCGGCGACGCGGCGTACGTCATCTACACCTCCGGCTCCACCGGAAGGCCCAAGGGCGTGGTGGTGGAGCACCGCAACACCCTGAACCTGGTGCGCTGGGAGGCGTCGGCGTACACCGCCGAGGAGCTGAGCGGCATGCTGGCCGGCTCCTCGATCTGCTTCGACGCGTCCATAACGCAGATCTTCGTGCCGCTGGTCGCAGGCGGGACGGTGATCCTCGCCGACAACGTGCTGGCGCTGCCGGCCCTGCCCGCCCGCGACGAGGTGGTCACGGTCTACGGGGTTCCGTCCGCGCTGTCGGTGCTGCTGCGCGAGCCGCTGCCGAGCGGGGTGCGCGCGGTGTTCTCCGGCGGTGAGCCGCTGACCGCGGCGCTGGTGCGGCAGATGTACGCCAACCCGGGGGTGCGCCGCGTGCTGAACCTGTACGGACCGACGGAGTGCACCACCGCCTGCGCCGCCGTCGAGGTGGGCCGGGACGAGGCGGGCGAGCCGCCCCTGGGGGAGCCCATGGCCGGCGCCGTGCTCTCGGTGCGCGACGCCGACGGCGCTCCCGTCCCGGACGGAGAGCTGGGCGAGCTGTGGATCGGCGGCCCGGGGGTGACCCGCGGCTATCTGGGGCACGAGTCGCCCGCGTTCCGTACCGAACCGGACGGCAGCCGGGTCTACCGGAGCGGGGACCTGGTCCGCCGGGTGGGCGGCGTACTGCGTTTCGCCGGCCGGGCCGACGACCAGGTCAAGATCCGTGGCTACCGGGTGGAGCTGGGCGAGGTGGAGGCCGCGCTGGGCCGGCATCCCGCGATACGCCGCGCCGTCGTGCTGGCGGCCACCGGCGACGACGGGATCGCCTGTCTGGTCGGCCACGTGGCCGCCGACGGGGTGAGCGAGCCGGAGCTGCGGGACTGGCTGCGCGCCCGGTTGCCCGAGCACCTGGTGCCGACGCGGATCGGGGTGGCGCAGAACCTTCCCGTGGGCCCCACCGGCAAGGTGGACCGCGCGGCCCTGCCCAGGCTCGCCGCCGCCCGGCCGGCCGGCGCGGCGCCGGTCGCGCCCCGGACCGGCGACGAGCGCCTGGTGGCCGAGGTGATCGCCGGCGTGCTCGGCCTCGCGGAGGTGGGCGTGCACGATCGATTCACCGACCTGGGCGGGCACTCCCTGGCCGCGGCCAGGGTGGTGACGGAGCTGTCCCACAGGCTGGGGCGCACCGTGCCCCTGGCGGCGTTCCTGACCGAACCCACCGCGGCCGGGCTGGCGGCCCGGCTGCACCAAAGGGGATCGGGGCCGCTGAGGCCGGGGGGCCGGGCCCGGCATCCCCTCACGGGCATGCAGCGCGAGTTCTGGACCCTGCGGCAGCTCCATCCGCACAGCCCGGTCACCACGGTGACGGTCCGGCTGCGCGTGAGCGGCCTGCGCGAGGCCGGACCGCTGAGGTCGGCACTGGACGCGGTCGTCCGCCGGCACGAGGTGCTGCGCAGCACGGTCGCCGTCGGCGAGGACGGTGTGCCGTATGCCGTGGTGCACCCGCCGGCGGTCGTCCCCCTGGCCGAGCACGCGGTGGGGGCGGACCCGGAGAAGGTGGCCAGAGCCGCGGGGGAGCACCTTTTCGACGTGGCGAGTGAGGTGCCGCTGCTCCGGGCCGACCTGTGCCGGCTCGGCGACGCCGAGGCCGAGCTGGTGATCGCCGTGGATCACCTCGCCTTCGACGGCGGCTCGGTCGGGGTGCTGCTGGGCGAGCTCGCCGCCGAGCTGGCCGGCGAGCCCGTCCCCGGACCGGCGGTCCAGGTCGGCGACGTGGCCGTGCAGGAGCAGGAGCAGCGGGACGAGACGGAGCTCGCGCGGCTGCGGGAGTTCTGGCGGTCGGAGCTGGCCGGCGCGCCGGTGGCCCGCCCGGCGCCCGCCGACCTGACCGCGGGCCGGGTGATCCGGCCGCTCAGTGAGGAGTTCGTGACAGGCGTGACCGCCCTGGCCCGGGACTGCGGCGCCACTCCGTTCGCGGTGTACCTGGCCGGCCTCGCCCTGGCCGGCGGCGAGCCCGACACGCTGGTCGGCGTGGTCGCGGCGCGCCGCGCCCGGCCGGAGCTGAGCGGGGTCATCGGCCCGCTGGTGGACACGGTGCCGGTGCGACTGCGGCCGACCGGCGGGCTGACCTTCCGCGACCTGGTCCGGCAGGCCGCCGGCGCCACCACCCGGGCCCTGGTCCACCAGGAGATCCCGCCCGCGGACCTGCCCCGCACCCCGGTGCTGCTGGCCATGCAGCACAGCGAGGTGCCGGTGCGCGTGGGAGACCTGGAACTGCTCACCGAACTCGGCTCGGGCGCCACGGTCCACGAGCTCAGCGTGCTCGTCAACCGGACCGCGTCCGGCGGCGAACTGCAGCTGGAGTACGGCACCGCCCTCCTCGGCCCGGAACAGGCCGAGGCGTACCTGGACCGGCTGATGGGGGTGCTGCGGAGCGCCGTGGCCGGCCCGGACCGGGAGGTGCGGGCGTTCGAGCTGGTCACCCCGCGAGAGCGCGCCGCCCTGCTGGCCCTCGCGGCCGGACCGCGGCTGCCCGAGGACCTGCCGACCGTGCCGCGGGCGGTGGCCGTCCACACCGGCGGGACCGCCGTGGTCGGCCCGGACGGCACGTCGCTGGACTACGCCGAGCTGGACGACTGGTCCTCCCGGGCCGCGGCGGCGCTGGTCGGGCAAGGGGCGGCGCGGGGCGACGTCGTCGCGGTCTGCCTGCCACGGGATCACCTGCTGCCGGCGGCGCTGCTGGCGGTTTGGCGGGCCGGCGCCGCGTACCTGCCGCTGGATCCGGAGGACCCGCCCGAGCGGCTGCGCCGGCTGGCCGAGGACGCCGGGGCGCGCCTGGCGCTCACCCGGGGTGGCCTGACCATCCCGGGGGTCGCGACCCTCGACCTGAACGACCTGAACGACCTGAACGACCTGAACGACCTGGACGGGCTGGACGGGCTGGACGGGCTGCGGACCGGCGCGCGCGCGGAGCTGCCGGAGGTGCGGCCCGAGGACCTGGCGTACGTGATGTACACCTCCGGCTCCACCGGCCGGCCCAAGGGCGTGGAGGTCTCCCACGGCAACCTGGCGTGCTACGTGGCCGGGCTGGTGTCCGAGCTGGCGCTGGGCCCCCGCGACGTGCAGCCGGTCGTGGCCCCCCTGACCTTCGACACCTCCGCCTCCGAGCTCTGGAGCATCCTGAGCGCCGGCGGCACCTGTGTGATGGTGGACCGGGCCACGGCCGTGGACGGGCACGCGCTGGCCGAGCGGATCGCGACCAGCAACGCCACGGTGGTCGACCTGGTGCCCACCACGTACCGGATGCTGCTGGCCGCGGGCTGGGCCGGCCACCCGGAACTGCTCGCCATCAGCGGCGGTGAGCCGCTCGACGCGGCCCTGGCCGGGCAGATCCTGCCCCGCGTCCGCGAGCTGTGGAACACCTACGGCCCCACCGAGGCCACGGTGGCCTCCGTTCAGCACCGGCTGCGCGCGTACGAACCGGACCCGGTGCCGATCGGGCTGCCGATGCCGGGCGAACGGGCCTACGTGGTCGACGCCGAGCTCCGCCTGGTGCCGCCGGGCGCGGTCGGCGAGCTGCTGCTGGGCGGCGCCGGCGTGTCCCGGGGCTACCGGGGCCGGCCCGACCTGACCTCGGCCACCTTCGTCGACGATCCGTTCGTCCCAGGCGGCCGGTGCTACCGGACCGGGGACCTCGTGCGGTGGCGGCCGGACGGGACGCTGGAGTTCCACGGCCGTCGCGACCACCAGGTGAAGGTCCGCGGATACCGGATCGAGCTGGGCGAGATCGAGGCGGTGCTGCGTGAGGTGGCCGACGGGGTGGTGACCGTGGCCGGGTCCGGCGCGCAGGCGCACCTGGTCGGCCACGTCGCGCCGGAGACGGCCGACGTGGCCGCGATCGAAGGACACGTCAGGTCGCGGCTGCCCAGCCACATGGTCCCCCGGCGCTGGATCGCGCTGCCGGCCCTGCCCACCCTGCCGAACGGCAAGGTGGACCGCTCGGCGCTGCCCGAGCCGGCCGACGTCCCGGAGGCCGAGCGGGTCGCGCCCGCCACCGAGCCGGAGCGCCTGGTGGCCACCGTCTGGGCCGCGGTGCTGGAGCGGCCGGCCGTCTGGGCCGACGACGACTTCTTCGCCCTGGGCGGGCACTCCTTCGCGGCGACCCGCGTGACCGGGCGGCTCAGGGAGACGCTCGGGCTGGAGGTCCCGGTGCGATTGCTGTTCGAGCGGCCGGTGCTCTCCGACTTCGCCGCCGGACTCGAAGAACTGCTGGTGGCCGAGCTGATGGGCGGAAACGACGCATGACCGATGTCACTGAGGACCGGATCGCCGAGCTCGTCCGGTCCCGCTTCGCCGCGGCCCGAGCCGCCGCCGAGGCCCCCGGCCCCGCCGGGATCCCGGCGCTGTCCGCGCGGGACATGCCGCTGTCCCCGGCCCAGGAGCGGCTGTGGTTCCTGGCCCAGATGGAGCCGGACACCCCGGCGTACAACGTGCCGCTCGCGCTGCGGCTGAGCGGACCGGTCGACGTCGCCGCCCTCACCGCCGCGGTGGCGGCGCTGGCCGAGCGGCACTGGATCCTGCGCGGCGTGATCGACGGGGAGAGGATACGGCCGGTCGACGGCGTGCCCGTCCACGTGGCCGACGTGGACCCGGCGGCGCTGACGCGGGAGCTGGCCGATCACGCCTGGCGGCCGTTCCGGCTGGACGCGGAGCCGCCCATGCGGGCCACGCTGTTCCGGCTCGGCGGCGACGAGTACGTCCTCGCGCTGACCCTGCACCACATCGCCACCGACGCCTGGTCGGAACGGCTGCTGCTCCAGGATCTCTCGGCCCTGTACGCCGCCCGCCTCGGCCTGGCGCCCCAGCCGGAGCCTCCGGCCCTGCAGTACGCCGACGCGGCCGCATGGGAGGCCGAGCAGCCCGAGACCGATCTGGACTGGTGGACGCGGCGGCTGGCCGGTCTGCCGCCGGTGCTGGACCTGCCCGTCGCCCGGCCCCGCCCGCCCGTCCCCACCTGGCGGGGGGCGGCGATCGGCGTCGAGGTGCCCGGGGCGCTGTCCGCCAAGGTCCGCGCGGTGGCGGGCGCGACGCCGTTCATGGTGTTCCTGGCCGGTCTGCAGGCGCTGTTGAGCCGCCTGTCCGGTTGCGACGACATCGCCGTCGGCGTGCCGCATGCCGGTCGGCACCATCCGGACGCCGAACAGGTGGTGGGCTGTTTCATCAACACCCTGGTGGTGCGCGGGGACACCTCCGGCGACCCCACCGGCGCCGAACTGCTGACCCGGGCCCGTGCGGCCGCGCTGGACGCGTTCTCCCACGCCCGCACGCCGTTCGAGCGGATCGTGGAGCGGCTGCAACCCGAGCGGAACCTCTCGGTCACCCCGCTGTTCCAGGTGATGCTGAACGTGTACGACACCGGCGCGCCGGTGGACCTGCCCGGGATCGAGGTCCGGACAGAACCGCTGCCCTCGCCGACGGCCAAGTACGACCTGAACCTGGAGCTCGGTGACGACGGCACCCGGTTCGCCGGCGAGCTGCGCTACCGGGCCGACCTCCTGGACGAGGCCACCGCCCGGCACCTGGTGGACTGGTACCTGGCGCTGCTGGACGGGATGCTCACCGATCCGGAAGCGCCGGTGCGGCTGCCCGCCGGCCCCGACCTGCACGGCCCCGCCCGCGATCTGCCGGCGGACGTGCCGCTGCACGTGCTGGTCGAGCGGGCGAGCGACACCCACCCCGACGCGATCGCGGTCGGCACCCTCGGTTACGCGGAGCTCGACCGCCGGGCCAACCAGGTGGCGCACTGGCTGCTCGCCCGCGGCGTACGGCGGCAGGAGCCGGTCGGAGTGCTGCTGGAGCGGCGGCCGGAGCTGGTGGCCGCCATGCTCGGGGTGCTCAAGGCGGGCGCGGCCTACCTGCCGCTGGACCCCGTCCATCCGGCGGGGCGGACCGAGGCGATCCTCGCCGACGCCGGGGCGCGCATCGTGCTCACCGAGGCGGAGATCGCCGCCGCCGCGGGCGAGCCCGAAGAGCGCCCGGACGTCGCCGTGCGGCCGGAACACCTGGCGTACGTGATCTACACCTCCGGCTCCACCGGACAGCCCAAGGGGGTGGCCGTCGAACACCGGCAGATCACCCACTATCTGGGCGCGGTGGCCGAGCGCGTCCCCGCGGGGATCACCTCCTACGCCCTGGTGTCCACCGCCGCCGCCGACCTGGGGCTGACCAACGTGCTGTGTGCGCTGACCTCGGGCGCCAGGCTGCACCTGATCGACCATGAGACGGCCACCGACCCGGCCGCGTACGCCGCCTTCCTGGCCGCGCATCCGGTGGACGCGGTCAAGATGGTGCCGAGCCAGCTCGAACTGCTGGGCATGGCCGCGCTGCCCGGGAAACTCCTGATCCTGGCCGGTGAGGCCGTCCCGGCGGACCTGCTGGAGCGTATCCGGGCGGCGCGGCCGGACCTGGAGGTGCAGATCCACTACGGGCCCACCGAGACCACGGTGTCGGTGCTCGCCTGCGACGCCGGCGATGCCTACGACGCCGGCGAGGCGCTCACCGGTGGGGCGCCGCTGGGCCGGCCGCTGGCCGACGTGGTGTGCCGGGTGGTGGACGCCGCCGGGAGGCCGCTGCCGAACGGCGTGGCCGGCGAGCTGTGGATCGGCGGGCCCAGCCTGGCCCGCGGCTATCTGGGCCGGCCCGACCTCACCGCGCAGCGGTTCGCCGACGGCTGGTACCGCACCGGGGACCGGGTCCGGGTGAACCGGGCAGGGCTGGTGGAGTTCCTGGGGCGGATCGACGACCAGGTGAAGGTGCGCGGCTTCCGGGTGGAGCTCGGCGAGGTCACCGCGGCGCTGCGGGCCCTTCCGCAGGTGGCGGAGGCTTTCGTGCAGCCGGTGGGGGAGGGGGCGCGGCGGCGCCTGGCCGCCTGGGTGACGCCGTCCATGGTGGACGCGGCGCAGGTCCGCGCGGCACTGCGCGAGCGGCTTCCCGACTACATGGTGCCGGCCGCGATCGGCACGCTCGACGCCCTGCCGCTCACCCCGAACGGCAAGGTGGACCGGGCGGCGCTGCCCGTCCCCGAGGCCGGCCCGGCGGTGCGGGTGCCGCTGGGAACCCCGCAGGAGCACCTGGTCGCCGAGATCTGGGCCGAGGTGCTCGACCTGCCGCGCGTGTGGGCCGACGACGACTTCTTCGTCCTGGGCGGGCATTCCTTCGCCGCGACCCGGGTGGCCGGCCGGCTGCGGGAACGGCTGGGCGCGCCGGTCCCGGTACGGCTGCTGTTCGAGCATCCGGTGCTCGCCGAGCTGGCCGCAGCCCTCCCCCGCCCCGTCGCGCCGGAGCGGGCGCGGCGCGGGCGCGCGGGCGGGCCGGTCACGCTGTCCGGGGTGCAGGCCAGGTTGTGGTTCCTGGCACAGCTCGAACCGGGGAGCACGGCGTACAACGTGCCGATCGCGCTGCGGCTGCGCGGGCCGCTCGATGCGCCGGCGTTGCTGGGCGCGGTACGCGACCTGGCCGAGCGGCACCACGTGCTGCGCAGCGTCGTCGACGACTCCGGCGCCGAGCCGGTCATGGTGACGAGGGACGCCGATCAGGTGCCCGTGTCCACCGCGCGCATCGGCCGGGCGGAGGTCGAGGACGCCCTGGCCGCGCACCTGGCCACACCGTTCGCGCTGGACCGCGAGCCGCCGATGAGGGCGGTGCTGCTCGTCGTCGACGAGACCGAGCACGTGCTCTCGCTCACCTTCCACCACATCGCCACCGACGCCTGGACCCGTGGACTGCTGCTGTCGGAGCTGTCCGCGCTGTACGCCGCCCGGCTCGGGCTGCGCCCGCCGCCGGAGCCGCCACCGGCCCAGTACGCCGACGTGTCCCCGGTCCCCGAGCCGGTCGACCTGGAGTGGTGGGCCGAGCACCTGAACGGCCTGCCACCGGTGCTCGACCTGCCCACTGACCGGCCCCGGCCCGCGGTGGCCGACCCGGGCGGCGCGTCGGTGGAGCTGGAGCTGCCGGCGGAGCTCAGCGAGCGGGTCAGGGCGGCGGCCGCCGCCTACCGGGCCACGCCGTTCATCGTGCTGCTGGCCGCCCTGCAGGCCCTGCTGGGCCGGCTTTCGGCCGGAGCCGACATCGCGGTCGGCGTGCCGGTCTCCGGCCGGGACCACCCCGACACCGAAGGCGTGGTGGGGTGCTTCCTCAACACCGTGGTGGTGCGGACCGACGTGGGCGGCGAGCCGACCGGGCGCGACCTGCTGGCCCGGGTCCGGGAGTCGGCGCTGGGCGCGCTCGCCCACGCGGGCACGCCGTTCGACCGCGTGGTGGACCGCCTGCGGCCGGAGCGGAACCTGGCCGCGACCCCGCTGTTCCAGGTGATGCTGAACTACGTCCCGGACGCGGGCCGGCCGGAGCTGCCCGGCCTGGACGTGGCCGAGATCCACCTGCCGGAGGACACGACGAAGTTCGACCTGAACTGGCACATGATCGACAGCGGCCCCGGCATGCCGCTCCACGGCGGGCTCGGCTACCGCACCGACCTGTTCGAGCAGGCCACCGCGGCCAGACTCACCCGCTGGTACACGACTCTGCTCGACGGCATGCTGGCCGATCTGGACGCGCCCGTGGGCGCGGTGCCGCTGGAGCCGGTGACCGGCCCGGTCGTGACCGGCGAGCACCTGCCGCCCGCGGCGGGCACCGCGGTGCACCACCTGATCGAGCGCTGGGTGGACGCCGCCCCGGACGCGCCCGCCGTGGTGGGCGCGGACCGCGGCCTGACCTACGCCGAACTGGAGACGGCCGCCAACCGGATCGCCCACTGGCTGCTGGCCGCCGGCGTGAGCGCCGACGAACCGGTCGGCGTCCTCCTGGAACCGGGCGCCGGCCTGGCCTGCGCCCTGTTCGGGATCCAGAAGTCCGGCGGCGGCTACCTGCCGATGGACCCGGCCTATCCGGCCGCGCGCATCACCGCGATGCTCGACGCCGCCGGCGTGCGGGCCGTGGTCACCACGACCGAGTTCGCCGACCGGATCGGACCTGACCGCCGCGTCCTGGAGCTGGACCGGCTCCCGTCCCTGCCGGAGACCCGTCCGCGGGTCGACGTGCGGCCCGAACACCTACACCACGTGATCTTCACCTCCGGCTCCACCGGCACGCCCAAGGCCGTGGCCGCCGAGCACCGCGGCGTCCTGAGCTACCTGGACGGCATGCTGCCGCGGGTGGACGTGCCCGGCGGGTCGTACGCCGTGGTGTCCACGCCCGCCGCCGACTTCGGCCTCACCTGCGTCTTCGGCGCCCTGACCACAGGCGGCACGGTCCACCTGGTGCCGCGCGAGACCGCGATGGACCCCGCCGCCTTCGCCGGCTACCTGAACACCCACCACGTCGACGTGGTCAAATGCGTCCCCAGCCACCTGGAGCTTCTGGCCTCCGGCGGCGACCTCGCCGCCGTGCTGCCGGGCGAGCTGCTGATCCTGGCCGGCGAGGCATGCCCGTGGGACCTGGTCGAACGCGCCCGGGCCGCGCGGCCCGGACTACGCATCCAGAGCCACTACGGCCACACCGAATCCACCATGATCTGCCTGGTCTGCGACACCGAACAGATCCCCGCCCAGGACCGGACCGGGATCGTGCCCCTGGGCCGGCCGCTGCCCGGCGTGTACGGGCACCTGGTGGACGCGAGCCTGCGGCCGGTCCCGCCCGGCGTTCCCGGCGAACTCGTCGTCGGCGGCCCCGGCGTCACCCGCGGCTACATCGGCCTGCCCGAGCTGACCGCCGAACGGTTCGTGCCCGACCCGCTGACCGGACAAGGCCGCTGCTACCGCAGCGGCGACCTGCTCCGGATCACGGCCGACGGCCAGATCGAGTTCCGCGGCCGGGTCGACGACCAGGTCAAGGTACGCGGCTACCGCGTCGAACCGGGCGAGGTCACCACCGCCCTGCGCGCCCTGCCCCAGGTCGCCGAGGCCGTGGTGCTGCCGGTGGGCGAAGGGAAGGCCAGGCAGCTCGCCGCCTGGGTGACACCGTCCACCGTGGACACGCCGGCGGTCCGGGCCGCGCTGCGGGAGCGGCTGCCCGACTACATGGTGCCGGCGCACATCGTCGCCCTCGACCGGCTCCCGCTCAACCCCAACGGGAAGATCGACCGGGCCGCCCTGCCCGAGCCGAAGGCGGAGGTCTCCGCGTTCGTGCCGCCGGCCACGGCGAGCGAGGAACTCGTCGCCCGGGCCTGGGCGCAGGTCCTCGGCGTGGAGCGGGTGGGGGCGGGCGACGACTTCTTCGCCCTGGGCGGCGACTCCTTCGCCGCGGTGCGCGCGGTCAAGGAGATCGGTCGCGGCCTGCGGGTGATCGACCTGTTCACCCGGCCCACCGTGAGCGAGCTGGCCGCGTTCCTGGACCGCTCTTCGGCGGACGACCGGGGGAACGGCGGGCTGCTGCATCGCCTGGGCGGCGGCCGTACCAGCGAGTTCACCCTGGTGTGCGTCCCGTACGGCGGCGGCTCGGCGGCGGTGTACCAGCCGCTGGCCCGGGCGCTCGGCGACCGGGCCGAGGTGCTCTCGGTCGAGCTGCCCGGCCACGACCCGGCCCAGCCGGACGAGACGCCGCTGCCGCTGGAGGAACTGGTGGAGGTGCTGGCCGCGGAGGTGGCCGCCACCGCGTCCGGGAAGATCGTGATCTACGGTCACTGCGTGGGCTCCGCGCCCGCGGTGGCCCTGGCCCGCAGGCTGGAGGCCGACGGCGTCCCCGTCCTGGGCGTGATCGCGGCCGGCAGCTTCCCCTCCGCCCCTCTGCCCGGCCTGGCCCGGCGGATCTTCCGCGGTGACCGCTGGGTCTCCGACCGGATGTTCCGGGACGCGCTGCGGGCCTCCGGCGGTCTGCTCGACGACATGGACGAGGCCGCCAAGCGGACCGCGGTGCGCGCCATGCGTCACGACGCCGACCAGGCGCAGGAGTGGTTCAGCCGCGAACTGGCGGGCGAAGGACCGCTCCTGCGCGCCCCGATCCTGTGCGTGGTGGGCGAACGGGACCGGGCCACCCAGTTGCACGAGGAACGGTACGCCGAGTGGGCGGCCTTCGGGCCGAGGGTCGAGCGGGCCGTGCTGCCCCGCGCCGGCCACTACTTCCTGCGTCACCAGGCCGAGCCGCTGGCCGCCCTGGTGATCGAGCACCTGAGACGCTGGGCGTCCGGACGCTTACCCGACCCGGTGCGCCCACCCGGCCGGACCGGCCTGCGGCCCTTCTACACCGTCGCGGGCGGACAGATCATCTCGGCCATGGGCACGGCGCTGAGCTCGTTCGCCCTGGGCATCTGGGCCTACCAGCGCAGCGGCGACATCCTGGACCTGGGCCTGGTCACGATGCTGAGCCAGATCCCGGCCGTCCTGCTCACCCCGCTGGGAGGCGCGCTGGCCGACCGGGTGGACCGGCGGCGCATCATGCTCGCCTGCGACGCGCTCTCCGGCCTCGCCATGGCGGCGCTGGTCCTCCTGCTGGCCACCGACCGGCTGGCGCTGTGGAACGCGTGCCTCATCGTCGGCGTCACCTCGATCGTCACCGCGTTCCAGCAGCCCGCCTACCTGGCCGCGATCGCGCAACTGGTGCCCAAGCCGTACCTGCCGCAGGCCAACGCCCTGGCCAACCTCGGCTTCGGAGCCGGCAACGTCGTGGCCCCGCTCGCCGGCGGCGCGTTGATCGGCATGTTCGGGCTGTCCGCGGTGGTCGCCGTCGACGTGGCCACGTTCGCGGTCGGAGTGGTGACCCTGCTGGCGGTCAGGTTCCCCGACCGCCTGTTCCACCGCCGGGAGGAGACGTTCCAGGAGGCTCTGAGCGGCGGCTGGCGGTTCATCCGGCGGCGCCGGCCGCTGCTGGTGATGGCGGTCTACTTCGCGGTGGTCAACTTCTGCACCGCGCTGATGTGGGTGCTCGTCACCCCGGTCGTGCTGGCCATCGGCTCCTCGGCGGACCTGGGCGCGGTGACCGCGGCCGGGGGGCTCGGCGCCGCCGTGGGCACCGCGGTGATCCTGGTGTGGGGCGGCAGCAGGCGCCGGGCCACCGGAATGGTCGGCTTCGTGGTCGGCTCGGGGATCGGCGTGGTCCTGATGGGCGTATGGCCGGCGGTATGGCTGGTCGCGGCCGGCCTGTTCGTCCGGCTGGCCTGCATGAGCATCGGCAACGCCCACTGGCTGTCGATCATCCAGGTCAAGGTGGGGCCGGAGCTGCAGGGCCGGGTGCTGGCCGTCAACGTCATGCTGGCCACGGCCATGCAGCCGCTGGGCTTCCTGGCGGCCGGCCCGCTGGCCGACTGGGCCGGCCGGCACGTCTCCCGCCCGGGCGGAGGCGCCGCGCTGGTGCTGCTGGCCAGCGGTGTCCTGCTCGTGCTCTGGGGCCTGGCCGGGCTGCGCTACCGCACCCTGCACCACCTGGAGGACCTGGTTCCCGACGCCGCGCCGCCGGCCGAGGCCGAGGCCGACCTGAACGCCGTCCAGGAGAGGGTGCTGGTCGGATGTGCCTGGTGAAAGCGGCCGACGTGAGCGCCGCGACCGCCCGCATCGCGCCGTTCGTCCGGCGCACTCCGCTGCTGCCGCTGCCCGGCGAACGGCTCCTGCTCAAACCCGAGAACCGGCAGCCCACCCGCTCGTTCAAGGTGCGGGGGGCGGTGAACGCCCTGGGACGGCTGGCCGAGGAGGGAGTCCGGCACGTCGTCGCCCAGTCCTCCGGGAACCACGCCCAGGCCATCGCCTACGCCGCCGCGACGTACGGCCTGCGGGCGACCGTGGTGCTGCCCGACACCGCGCCGGAGCTGAAGGTGACGGCCGCCCGCAGGCTGGGCGCCGAGGTGGTCATCGCGCCGCCCGCCCTGCGGGAGGTCACCTGCCTGGCCCTGGCGGACCGGCTCGGGGCCACGGTGGTCGGCTCCGACGACTTCGACGTCATCGCCGGGCACGGCAGCGCCGGCGCGGAGATCTGCCGGGACCTGCCGGAGGCGGGCACCATCCTGGTCCCGGTCTGCAACGGCGGCCTGCTGGCCGGAGTGGCGGTCGCGGCCAAGGAGACCGATCCGGCGATCACAGTGATCGGCGTCGAGCCCGAGCTGGCCGCGGACGGCGCGGCCAGCTTCCGCTCCGGCACGCGTACGGCGTGGCCGGTGGAGCAGACCTACCGCACCCGGGCCGACGGCCTGCGCGCTCCGACCCTGGGCGCCCTGGCCTGGGAGCACATCCGCCGGTACGTGGACGACATGGTGACCGTGAGCGAGGACAGCATCGGCGCCGCCGCCGGCGTGTTGTGGGGGAAGCTCGGGGAACACGCCGAGCCCAGCGGCGCGGTGGCCACCGCGGCCTACCTCACGCACCACACCGAGCTGCCGGCCGGGCCTGTGGTGGCCGTCATCTCCGGAGGCAACGCGGCGGCCCGCCAGGAGTGACCTGCCTGCCCCCCGGCCGGAGCGGCGGGCCGGACGGCAGGGCACGGCCGCTTGGCCGCTCTTTGGAGAGGGCGACTATGTTGACCGTATGGCGTCTGACTTCGAGGCGCGGTCGCGAGCGGTCTCGTCGCGCGTGCCCCGGCTGCGGCCGGCAGTGCCGGCCGCGCGGTTCGATCATGCGCACGCCGGCGACGACACGGTACGAGTCGCGGGTGAGGGACAACCACCCCCATGTCGTGTGCCGCCGTGCGGTGCCATCGCGGACGTCGACTAGACGCATTGCCCAGTGATCCGGCAGTTCGGAGGAAGCAGATGAGCGACACTCAGAACAACGGCCCCGCCAGCGCGCAGGGCGTGGACCAGAAGGCGGCGGGCGGCTGCCCGGTCGCCGATGACTCGGTGACCGCGCATGGCAGCGAGAGCGAGAACCCGGCCATCGACTCGCCGACTCCGAAGACCGGCGTTCGTCCGCGCACGAACCGCGACTGGTGGCCCAACCAGCTCGACCTCTCGGTGTTGCGCGCGCACTCGTCGAAGGGCAACCCGCTGGCGGAGGGCTTCAGCTACGCCAAGGAGTTCGAGAAGCTCGACGTCGAGGCACTCAAGCAGGACATCATCGAGGTGCTCACCACCTCGCAGGACTGGTGGCCGGCCGACTTCGGCCACTACGGCGGACTCATGATCCGGATGAGCTGGCACGCCGCGGGCACCTATCGGATCCACGACGGTCGCGGCGGGGCCGGCGACGGCGCCCAGCGTTTCGCCCCGCTGAACAGCTGGCCCGACAACGCCAACCTCGACAAGGCCCGCCGGCTGCTGTGGCCGGTCAAGCAGAAGTACGGTCAGAAGATCTCGTGGGCCGACCTGCTCGTGCTGGCCGGCAACGTCGCCCTGGAGTCGATGGGTTTCGAGACCTTCGGATTCGGCTTCGGCCGCGAGGACGTCTGGGAGCCGGAGGAGATCTTCTGGGGGCCGGAGGACGCCTGGCTCGGTGACGAGCGCTACGTCACCGACAAGGAGATGGCGCCGAACTTCGGCGCGACCGAGATGGGTCTCATCTACGTCAACCCGGAGGGGCCCCGCGGCAACGCGGACCCGGCCGCGGCGGCGCATTTCATCCGCGAGACCTTCGGACGGATGGCGATGAACGACGAGGAGACCGTCGCTCTCATCGCCGGCGGGCACACGTTCGGCAAGACCCACGGCGCCGGCATCGCGGACGACCATGTGGGGCCGGAGCCCGAGGCCGCGCCGCTGGAGGCGCAGGGGCTGGGCTGGCTGAGCAGATACGGCACCGGCAAGGGCGCTGACACGATCACCAGCGGTCTCGAGGTGACGTGGACCGATCGGCCGACGCAGTGGAGCAGCCGGTTCTTCGAGATCCTCTTCGGCTACGAGTGGGAGCTCACCACGAGCCCCGGCGGCGCCAAGCAGTGGGTCGCGAAGGACGCCGAGGCGATCATCCCGGACGCCCACGACCCGTCGAAGAAGCACAAGCCGACGATGCTCACGACCGACTTGTCGCTGCGCGTCGACCCGACGTACCAGAAGATCTCTCTCCGCTTCATGGAGAACCCCGACGAGTTCGCGTTGGCCTTCGCCAAGGCCTGGTACAAGCTGCTGCACCGCGACATGGGTCCGGTCAGCCGCTTCCTCGGGCCGTGGGTCGCCGAGCCCCAGCTGTGGCAGGACCCGGTGCCGGCCGTCGACCACGAACTCGTGGGTGACGCCGACGTCGCCTCTCTCAAGGCGAAGGTCCTGGAGTCCGGCCTCACGACCGCTCAGCTGGTCTCCACCGCCTGGGCCTCCGCCGCGAGCTTCCGGTCCACCGACAAGCGCGGCGGCGCCAACGGCGCCCGGATCCGTCTCGAGCCGCAGCGCGGCTGGGAGGTCAACCAGCCCGAGCAGCTCGCGCCGGTCCTGGACACGCTCGAGAGCATCCAGCGCGAGTTCAACGAGGCCGGCGGCGCGAAGATCTCGCTCGCCGACCTGATCGTGCTGGCCGGCTCGGCCGCCGTCGAGAAGGCGGCGGGCGAGGCCGGCGTGGCGGTGACGGTGCCGTTCCGCCCGGGCCGCACCGACGCCACTCAGGAGCAGACCGACGTCGAGTCCTTCCGGGTGCTCGAGCCGCGGGCCGACGGGTTCCGCAACTACCTGCGTTCCGGCGAGAAGACCCAGCCGGAGGTGCTGCTCGTCGATCGTGCCTACATGCTCAACCTGACCCCGCCGGAGATGACCGTCCTGATCGGCGGCCTGCGTTCCCTCGGGGCCAACGTCGGCGGCACCAAGCACGGCGTCCTCACCGACCGGCCCGGCGTGCTGACCAACGACTTCTTCACCAACCTGCTCTCGCCGGGCACCCGGTGGAAGGCGTCGGACTCCGAGGAGCACGTGTACGAGATCCGTGACGTGGCCACCGATGAGGTGAAGTGGACCGCTACCGCGGTCGACCTCATCTTCGGCTCCAACTCCCAGCTGCGAGCCCTCGCGGAGGTCTACGCCAGCCAGGACGCCCGCGAGAAGTTCGTGACCGACTTCGTCGCGGCCTGGACCAAGGTCATGGAACTCGACCGGTTCGACCTCGCCTGACCCTTCTCCACCCGACGAGCGCCGAGCCCGGCCGATCACGATGGATCGGCCGGGCTCGTCCGCCATGGGTCCGGTCACCGGCGGCCGCGGGTACGGCCGGGTGGTTCAGTTCATCGAGATGTGCACGTGGTCGAAGTGGTTCTCGGTGATGCTGCCGCGGTCCGACATGGCCCTCCAGCCGGAGCCCATGTTGATGCGCTGCTGCCAGATCACGTACTTCACCCCGAGCTTGGCCCTGTTCTCCAGCGCCCAGGCGGCGACGCGGTCGCCGAGGGCCTTGTTGGCCGCGCTGGGCATGGTGCCGCCCGTGCTCATCATGAAGTCGCACGCCCGGCCCAGCGGGTGCTCGCCGCTCGCCCCCGAGCGGAAGCAGCCGACGGTGAACGGCAGGGAGAAGTTCTTCTCGATCAGCTCGCGCATCGCCCGGGTGCGGGGCGTGATGTTGTCGGACCCCGAGGGCAGCTGGGGCGCCCAGGTGCCGTCGGAGCGGCGGCCGGTGCTGACCGGGACGAGGTCCTTGAGCTTCTTCTCGATGGCGTCGATGACGTCCTGGGCCTCGTCGCGCCGCTTGGCCACGTCCGCCGTCTCGGTGCGGATGCGGGCGGCCAGCGCGGTGGCCTCCTCGGCCGCCTTCCTCTTCTCGTCGCGGGCCTTGGCGACGTTCCGCACGACCGCCTGCTGCTCGGCGATCATCTGCTCCACGACGGCCGCGCCGGTGGCGTTGCCGGGGAACGCGAAGCCGAGCACGGCCGGGTCGCCGCTCTGGTAGCGCATCTGGGCGATCTGGGCGACCCGGGTCTCCGCCGAGGTGACCGCCTGCTCGGCGGCGGACAGCCGCTTGCCGGCCGTCTCGGCGGCCTGCTGGGCCTCGGCCAGCTCGACCCGCTTGAGGTTGTAGCTCTCGATGAGCTTGTCGACCTTGTCGTTCAGTTCCTTCAGCTCGGCGCGCAGCTCGGCCTCGCTGGGCTTGGGGGCCGCGGTCGCGGTGGCCGCGCCGAAGGCGACGGTGGCGATCACGAGGCCGATGACGAAATTGATGGCAAAGCGCGTGGGGGACGCGGGCGCCACTGAGGATTCCTCTCCCTCTGCCGACCGGGTTAGCTGACGGGTTCGGGATGGGAGGTCCCTACCACGGACGTGGATTCACCCCAGGTACGGTGGGTCCCCGGCTTCCGGGCGACGCGCCCGGGATTAGGCGTGTCCCGGCCGCGACGACCGGGACAAAAGGGATGCTAGTGGTAAAAACGCAGTAATGCGACTCCAAGCGGAGATCAATCAGTGATCTACCTGTGATCGGAGCAGGCGCGCCGCCTCCTCGGGCAGCACGTCGTTGACGAACGCGCCCATCGCCGACTCCGACCCCGCCAGGTACTTCAGCTTGCCCGGCGCCCGCCGGATGCTGAACAGCTCCAGATGCAGGTACCCCAGCTCGCGCTCCTGCCGTACCGGAGCCTGGTGCCAGGCCGAGACGTACGGCATGGCGACGCCGAACATCCCGTCGAGCGCCCGCAGAACCGAGGTGTAGAGCGGCGCGAAGGCGGCGCGCTCCTCCTGTGTCAGCGCGGCGAGGTCCGGGACCTGCCGGTGCGGGTAGACGTGCACCTCGTACGGCCAGCGCGCCGCGGCCGGCACGAACGCCGTCCACAGCTCGTTGGCGGCCACCACCCGCGTCCCGGCGGCGCGCTCGGCCGCCAGCACGTCCGCGAACAGGTTGCCTCCGTGCCGGGCCGCGTGCCGCGCGGCGGCGCCGAGCTGGAGCCGCGTGCGGGGCGTGACGTACGGGTAGGCGTAGATCTGGCCGTGCGGGTGGGTCAGCGTGATGCCGATCTCCTCGCCGCGGTTCTCGAAGCAGAAGACCTGCTCCACGCCGTCGATCGCGGACAGCTCCGCCGTGCGGTCGGCCCAGGCCTCCATCACCAGCTCGACCTGCGCGTCGGACAGCCGGGAGAACGACGAGGAGTGCTCCGAGGTGAAGCACACCACCTCACACCTCCCCACGCCCGGACGAACCTCGCTCAGACCCCCCACATCCCGATATGTCCCGAGATTCATGGAGAACGAGGGGAAGCGGTTCTCGAAGACCACCACGTCGTAGTCGTGCGCCGGGATCTCCGAGGCTCGCGTGTCCGAGGACGGGCACAGCGGGCACTCGTCCGCCGGCGGCATGAACGTGCGCGTCTGCCGGTGCCCCGCGACCGCGATCCACTCCTCGGTCAGCGGGTCGTAACGCAGCTCGGACGCCACCGGACGCGGATCGAGCGGCCGGCGGTCGATCGCGCTCCGGTCGGCGTCGTCCCTCCGGTCGAAGTAGATCAGCTCCCGGCCGTCGGCCAGTTGGGTGATGGTGCGCTTCACGGCTACCCCTCAGCGATGATCAGTTGCCCGGCCCGTTCGGCCAGTTCGTTACGTGCGTCCTCGGGCAGCCCCGCGTCGGTGATGACGACGTCGGCCTCGGCCAGCTCGGCGATCGTGCTGATGCCGACCGTGTTCCACTTCGTGTGGTCGGCGGGGACCACCAGCCGGTGCGCCGCGGCCACCAGCTCCCTGTCGGTCTCCGCCTCCAGCAGGTTCGGCGTGGTGAACCCCGCCCGCACGCTCATGCCGTGCACCCCGAGGAACAGCGTGTCCACGTGCAGCCTGCGGATCGCGGCCACCGCGACCGGCCCCACCAGCGCGTCGGACGGGGTGCGCACGCCCCCGGTGAGCACGACCGTGCGGTCGGGACGCGGGGTGCGGTGGAAGACGTCGGCCACGGGCACCGAGTTCGTGATGACCGTCAGCTCCGGCACGCCCGTCAGATGGTGGGCCAGCGCCCACGTCGTGGTGCCCGCCGACAGCGCCACCGCGGTGCCCGGCCGTACGAGCTCGGCCGCGGCGCGCGCGATGGCCTCCTTCTCCTGCTGCTGGCGGGCCGACTTGGCGGTGAAGCCAGGCTCCTCCGTGGAGCCCTGGTCGAGGGCCGTCGCGCCGCCGTGGACCTTGGCCAGCAGGCCGCGCTCGGCGAGGACCTCCAGGTCGCGGCGGATCGTCATGTCGGAGACGCCGAGCTCGCGCACGAGGTCGGCCACCCGGACGCCGCCGCTGCTGCGCACGCGCTCCAGGATCGTCTGCTGCCGCTGCTGTGCGAGCACGCCCGCTCCTTCCAACAGATTCCACCAAATTATGACATGGCGGTGTTGGGGAATGTTGACCAGCCTCACTCTTGTGCCGCGAGCGGCGCCGGGAGACGTTGGAGACGCACGCGCACACCGCCCCGGCACGAGGAGGCCCGCATGGCCAAGCGCGCACGCAAGAGCAAGGGACGCAAGAAGAAGAAGGCCAACCACGGCAAGCGCCCCACGGCACGCTGACGCCCGCCCGGCTGGTGGGCCGCACGGGCCCCGTCAGCCGGGAAGGCGGGCCAGCGCCTCGTCGATGCGCTCCTGCGGCAACGCGAAGTCCTCCATCGCCCCCGCCAGATAACGGTCGTAGGCGGCGAGGTCGAAATGGCCGTGACCGCACAGCGCCGTGAGGATCACCTTCGCCTGGCCGCTCTCCTTGCAGCGCAGCGCCTCGGCGATGGTCTCCGCCAGCGCGTGCGTCGGCTCGGGCGCGGGGACGATCCCCTCGGTACGGGCGAAGCGGACACCGGCTTCGAAGCACTCGATCTGCGACTTGCTGACCGCCTCGAACATGCCCAGCTCGTACATGTGAGACAGCAGCGGCGACATGCCGTGATAGCGCAGGCCGCCCGCGTGGATCGGGTCCGGCACGAAGTCGTGGCCCAGCGTGTGCATCTTGAGCAGCGGGGTGAACCCGGCGGTGTCGCCGAAGTCGTAGGCGTACACGCCGCGCGTGAACGACGGGCAGGCGGCCGGTTCGACGGCCCGGATCACCGGGTCGATGCGGCCGGCCAGCTTCTCCCGCAGGAACGGGAACACCAGCCCCGCGAAGTTGGAGCCGCCGCCGGTGCAGCCGATGATCACGTCGGGCGTCTCGCCGTCGAGCTGCCGCAGCGCCTCCTCCCCGATCACCGTCTGGTGCAGCAGCACGTGGTTGAGCACCGAGCCGAGCGCGTACCTGACGTCCTCGCCCGAACCGGCCACCTCGACCGCCTCGCTGATCGCGATGCCCAGGCTGCCGGTCGAGCCGGGCGCGTCGGCCAGTACCCTCGCCCCCGCCTTGGTGACGGTCGACGGGCTGGGGTGCACCGTCGCGCCGTACACCCGCATGAGCGAGCGGCGGTACGGCTTCTGGTCGTAGGAGGCCCGCACCATCCAGACCTCGCACTCCAGCCCGAACTGCGCGCACGCGAACGCCAACGCGCTGCCCCACTGGCCGGCGCCGGTCTCGGTGGTCAGCTTCCGCACGCCCTCGCGGGCGTTGTAGTACGCCTGCGGCACGGCGGTGTTCGGCTTGTGCGACCCGGCGGGGGAGCCGCCCTCGTACTTGTAGTAGATCCGGGCCGGGGTGCCGAGCGACTTCTCCAGCCGGCGCGCCCGCAGCAGCGGTGTCGGCCGCCACAGCCGGTAGACGTCCAGCACCTCCTGGGGGACGGCGACGAACCGCTCGCCGCTCACCTCCTGGCCGATCAGCTCCATCGGGAACAGCGGCGCGAGATCGCCGGGACCCACGGGCCGCCGGGTCGCCGGATGCAGCGGCGGCGGAGGCGGCGCGGGCAGGTCCGGCACGATGTTGTACCAGTGGCTCGGGATCACCCCTCCAGTCTGCGCCGGTGCGGCCCGTCGTACCAGGCCACGCGCCGTGCCGGTCCCGGTGTGTCCCTCCTCAGCCGGGGTCCTCGATCGCGGGCCGTCCGGGGCGGTCCGCCCGGACGACGACGTCGGCGCTCTCCCGGGGCCGCGCCTCGCGCTCGTAGCGCGCGTAGGCGGGCAGCCGCCACCGCTCGTCCTCGCCGATGCCGCGCGCCAGCGCCGCCTCCGACAACCACAGATGGACGCTCAGCTCGGCCGGCAGCCCCCGCCCCAGCAGCAGCGTCCCGTCGAGCAGCAGCACCCCGCCCTCGGGCAGGCTCTCGTACGGCAGGCGGTACGCACGGTCGGCCCGGCTGTCCCACAGCGCCGGCAGCACCTTGCCCGTGCCGCCCGGCTCCAGCGGCCCCAGCACCTCCCGGACCAGCGCCCCGATGTCGAGCCAGTCGTCGTAGAACACGTCGGGATCGGTCCTGCCGTACTCGAGCCGCAGCGACGCGGGCCGCAGGAAGTCGCCGGCGGACACCCGCACCACCGCCCGGCCGCGCACCCTGAGCGGCGCGACGAGCGCGTCGGCCAGCCGTCCCGGCTCGCTCGGCGGGGCCCCGTCGAGCAGCACCCGCACCCGGCGCCCGCGCGGGAGGCCGTCGATCCGCTCGGCCAGCTCCTCCGCCAGCGCCTCCGGCGAGATCGGTCGCACACGCATCGCCCCGAGCCTACGCGCCCCCGCCCCGCGCCGATCAAACGTTCGGAAAGATCGTCCCGCTGTCGCGAGGCGCGGAGAAAGCGGAAGGCCAGGCCCCGGATGCCCGGTGACCTGGCCTTTCGCGCTGAGAGCGGACGACGGGAATCGAACCCGCGTAGCTAGTTTGGAAGACTAGGGCTCTACCATTGAGCTACGTCCGCACGAACCGGTCGTGGTCTGGTCTAGACTTCAACCGGTCGTCAGGGCGTAAGCGTACCGGAGTCCCGGAGCGTGTGCGTACCCGGCGCGAACGGGGCGTGGCGCAGCTTGGTAGCGCGCTTGCTTTGGGAGCAAGAAGTCGCAGGTTCAAATCCTGTCGCCCCGACTTTGCCGCGTACGAGGCAACCCCCGAGGGGCCCATGGCCCCCTCTTGAGGGGGCGACCCCGAAGCTTTCAGGGGTGAGCAGACCCCGCGATTCAGGAGTCGGCGCGAAACAGCGCCCAGACGGCCTTGCCGCCCCGCGCCAGCGGGTCCCAGCCCCAGCACTGGCTGTAGGTCTCCACGATGTAGAGCCCCCGCCCGTTCTCCGAGACGAAGTCGGGCTCCTTGGGCGTCGGCACCTCGTCGCTCGGGTCCGCCACAGCCAGCAGCACGTGCGGCGCCACCCTCATCAGCAACAGCTGGATGCCCTGCGGCGCGCTGGAGTACATCGCGTACCTGACCGCGTTCGTCACCAGCTCCGACACCACCAGCGCCGCGTCGTCGCTCAGCTCGGACAGCCCCCAGTTCCGCAGCGTCGAACGGGTGACGTCGCGCGCGGTCTTCACCGAGTCGGCCTGGAAGGGGAGGGGACACGAGGTCGTGTACGGCTTGCCGGCCGTCAGCAGGCTGTCGAAGCCCACCTCGCGGGTTATCTGCAGGCAATCGGCAGTGGCCAAGGAATCCTCCACCATCCCGCCGATACCTCCCGCAGCCCTCGATTTGGTGCATGTCTGGCCAAAATGCACTAGACCATCATGGGTTACGGATCCGGGAACCTGCAAGACCCAAATGCACGTGCATGTGCAATGTGCAACAGCATGAGCGGTTACTGGTAGGGGTATCCGAATCGGACACCAGGTTGGGACCTTGTCATACCCGTCGATGTGGTGTCACTGTGTGTGCGGACCTTGATAGGAGGCAGAGTGACGCAGAACCAGCCGGGTTCCGGCCCTACGGCGCTGCGCATTCTCCTGGGCTCCCAACTACGCCGGCTCAGGGAGGCGAAGGGCGTGACCCGCGAAGAGGCGGGTCATCTGATCAGGGGTTCCGAGTCCAAGATCAGCCGCATGGAGCTGGGCCGCGTCGGGTTCAAGGAACGCGACGTCGCCGACCTGCTCACCCTGTACGGCGTGACGGACGCCGAGGCCCGCGCCGCCGTCCTCGACCTGGTGACCAAGGCGAACGAGCCCGGCTGGTGGCACCGCTTCAACGACGTCCTGCCCACCTGGTTCCAGGCGTACGTCGGCCTTGAGGAGGCCGCCGAGCGGATCAGGACGTACGAGGTGCAGTTCGTGCCCGGCCTGCTGCAGACCAAGGAGTACGCCCGGGCGGTCGTCACCGCCGGAGCGGCCGGCGTCGGCCCCGACGAGATCGCCCGCCGCGTCGACCTGCGGCTCGAACGCCAGCGCATCCTCGACCGGCCCGACGGCCCGGTCTTCTGGGCGGTCATCGACGAGGCGGCGCTGCGGCGCCCCATCGGCGGCGCCGAGGTGATGCGCGCCCAGCTGGAGCACCTGGCCGACCTGATGCGCCAGCCCAACATCACGATCCAGATCATGCCGTTCAGCTTCGGCGGTCACAGCGCCGAGGGCGGCGCGTTCAGCATCCTGCGCTTCCCCGACCGCGAGCTGCCGGACGTCGTGTACGTCGAGCAGCTCGCCAGCGCCCTCTACCTCGACAAACGCGAGGACGTCGACCGCTACACCGAGGTGATGGAGCGGCTGTGCGCGGTCAGCACCACACCCGACGAGACGGCCGACTTGCTGCGGACCATCGCCGAGGAGTTCTGAGGCCTGTTCCGGGGCCCGTCACGTCGCTGTCGGGTGCGCACCTGCCCTAGACTGGCCATCGGCGCTCGTATCCCGCCGAGGCGGAGCATGCCTCAGCGCCGCTCATGTGGGCGCGGCGCGTGAGCCGTACCGAATGGACGCGCCCGCGATCACTCGAAGCTTGATCAAGGAGACCACCCCGTGAAGACCGCTGTCGAGGAGCTCAGCCCGACTCGGGTGAAGCTCACTGTCGAGGTGCCGTTCGACGAGCTGCGCCCCAGCCTGGATGCGGCGTACAAGAAGGTCGCGCAGCAGGTGCGGGTCCCCGGGTTCCGTCCCGGCAAGGTCCCCGCTCGCATCATCGAGCAGCGCTTCGGCCGCGCGGTCGTGCTGGAGGAGACCCTCAACGACGCGGTGCCCAAGCTGTACGGCCAGGCCGTCGACGAGGTCGACGTGTTCCCGGTCAGCCAGCCCGACATCGAGGTCACGAAGATCGAGGACGGTGAGCAGATCGAGTTCACCGCCGAGGTCGACATCCGGCCCAACTTCGACGTCCCCGACTACAAGGGCGTCGAGGTGACCGTCGACTCCGCCGAGGTCAGCGACGCCGACGTCGACGCCCAGCTCGACGCGCTGCGCCAGCGCTTCGCCACGCTGACCGGCGTCGAGCGCCCGGCCACCGGGGGCGACTTCGTCGTCATGGACCTGCGGGCCGAGATCGACGGCAAGAACATCGAGGAGCAGCAGGCCAGCGAGGTCTCCTACGAGGTCGGCGCCGGCTCGGTGCTCCAGGGCCTCGACGACGCGCTCGAGGGCATGTCCGCGGGCGAGGAGAAGACCTTCCGCACCGAGCTCGTCGGCGGTGAGAACGCCGGCGAGGAGGCCGACGTCATCATCAACGTCAAGTCGGTCAAGGAGAAGGTCCTGCCCGAGCTCGACGACGAGTTCGCGCAGCTCGCCAGCGAGTTCGACACGCTGGAGGAGCTCAAGCAGAGCATCCGCGAGCAGTCCCGCCGCAACAAGCTGATCGACCAGGTCGTCCAGGCCCGCGACAAGGCCCTCGACGCGCTGCTGGAGCAGATCGACATCCCGATCCCCGACAGCGCCCTCAAGGCCGAGGTCGACGCCCGCAAGCACAACCTCGAGCACCAGGTCGCCGAGAGCGGTCTGAGCCGTGACGCGTTCTTCCGTCTCTACCAGACGAGCGAGGACGAGCGCTTCACCGAGTTCGAGACCAACTCCCGCAAGGCGATCAAGGTCGGCTTCGTCCTCGACAAGATCGTCAAGGCCGAGGAGCTGGGCGTCTCCGAGCAGGAGCTGACCAACTTCGTCGTCCGCCGCGCCATGGAGATGGGCGTCCAGCCCAACCAGCTCGCCCAGCACCTCGCCGACAACGACCAGCTCACGCTGGCCATGGTCGAGATCGTCCGCGACAAGGCCAAGGCCGTGATCGGTGACGCCGCCAAGGTCGTCGACAGCGACGGCAACGAGGTCGACCTCAAGGCCATCTACACCGAGATCAACGGTGAGCCGGTCGTCGAGGAGGACGCCGAGGGCGAGAGCGCCGAGGCCGCCGACGAGACCGAGGACAAGCCGCAGGCCTGACGCCGTCCGGCGCGCGTCCGAGGAGCGACGCCGCACGGTCCCGGCATGCCGGAGGCCGTACGGCTCCTGGCCGCGTCTGAGGCCGCGCGGTTCCGGCCGTGGCAGCACGCGCGCGGAGAGCTCGCAGCCGCCACACCGAGGGCACGTCAGCGCACGCTGAGGCCCGCGGCGGCACGCTGCACACTCGCATACGCGATGAAGCCCCCAAATCCTGTGATTTGGGGGCTTCGTCGTTTTATTGGGCAAAAAAGGCTTTTCTTGGGCAGAACAGGGCCCATGGGAGAGCACCCGTTCATCGCGATCCTGGCCTTCGGCGTCGCGCTGCTCGTTCCCGGCGTGCTGTCCAAACGCCTGAACGTGCCGGGACCGATCCTGCTCGTGCCGTTCGGCGCCCTGGTGGGCCTCCTGCCCGCCATGCGGGGACTGCACGTGCAGCCCGAGGTGGTCCTCAACGTCTTCCTGCCGCCGCTGATCTACCGGGCGGCGTTCCTGACCGCCCCCCGCGAGAGCCGCCAGGACGCCGTCCCCATCACCGTCCTCGCCGTCGGCCTCACCACCGCCACGGCCCTGTGCGTCATGGCCGCCGCCGGGCTGGCCGTCCCCGGCCTTCCGTGGGCCGCCGCGCTCGCCCTGGGGGCCGCCATCGCCCCCACCGACCCCGTCGCCGCCACCTCGGTGCTGCAGCGCATCGGCGCCCCCCGACGCCTCGTCACCATCCTGGAGGGCGAGAGCCTGCTCAACGACGGCGTCGCCCTCACCCTGTTCGGCCTGGCGCTGTCCGGGCTCTCCGGCTCCGTCACGGTCACCGACGGCGTCGTCGAGCTGCTGCGCGTCGTCTGCGGCGGCATCCTGTACGGGCTGGCGGTCGCCTGGGTCATCGGCAAGGTGCGCCGCGTCTTCCACGACCCCGGAAGCCAGATCACGCTGTCGCTGCTGACCCCGTTCATCGCGTACCTGCCGGCCGAGCAGCTCCACGTGTCCGGCGTGCTCGCCACCATCGTCACCGGCTTCACGCTCGGCATCAGCCCCCAGGGCGTGCTCCAGCCCGCCTCCCGGCTCTCCGGCCAGGTGTTCTGGCGGGTGCTGTCCCATCTGCTGGAGTCGACCCTGTTCGTGCTGCTCGGCGTGCAGGTCATGGACGTGTTCCACGAGGTACGCGACCGGCCCTGGACCCAGCTCGTCCTGACCGCCGTGGTCGTCGTGGCCGTTGTGATCGTGCTGCGCCTCGCCTGGACGACGCTGGTCCTGGCTCTCGTACGGGTGGGGCGGCCGATCGAACGGCGCCAGCGCGTGGCCCTCGGCTGGGCCGGGATGCGCGGGGCCATCACGCTGGCCATCGCCCTGTCCATCCCGCTGGACGCCCCCAACCGGGCCCTGCTGATCTTCCTGGCGGCCTGCGTGGTCCTGGTGACCCTCGGCGGGCAGGCCACGACGCTCGCCCCGCTGCTGCGCCGGCTCGGCGTCGGAGAGCCCGAGGAGGAGGTCCAGGAGGACGCCACGGCCCGCGAGGCGATCCTGGAGGCCGCCCTGGCGCGCCTGGACGAGCTCGCTTCCGAGGGCCGCGTGGACGACCGTACGGCCGAGGTGTTCCGGCAACTGTTCGAACTCCGCCTCGACCGGGTCAGGGAGATCCTCGGCGAGACGGACGGCGGCGAGGGGGAGGAGGTGGCCCCCGAGTCGCGCCACACGGAGCTGCGAAGGGAGCTCATCCGGGCCCAGCGCGATAAATTGCAGCACCTTTACCGCAAGGGCGTGATCGGCGCCGACATCATGCGCAAGCTCGACCATGAGCTGGACGTCGAGGAGCGCCGCAGGGTCTCCGGAGGGCCCTGACCCAACCTGCGCCGTCAGCGAACAGTCCATGGACCGGGCATGAGCTGTGGGCGCCGCGCGTTAAGGTCACAAGCAAAGCCAATCGATTACGACGCATCGGAAGGTGACGCTGTGACCAGCCCGCCGACCTTCTATCAGCCTGAGTCGCGAGGCCGTGAGAACGGCTCGTCCTTCCGGCTTGAGGACCAGCTTTACCAGCGCCTGCTGCGCGAGCGCATCATCGTGCTCGGCCAGGAGGTCAACGACGAGATCGCCAACCGGATCTGCGCCGAGCTGCTCCTGCTCGCCGCGGACGATCCCACCCGCGACATCACGCTGTACATCAACTCGCCGGGCGGCTCGGTCAGCGCCGGCATGGCGATCTACGACATGATGGAGTACGTGCCGAACGACGTCTCCACCGTCGTCATGGGCATGGCGGCCTCGATGGGCCAGTTCCTGCTCACCGCCGGCACCAAGGGCAAGCGCTACGCCCTTCCGCACGCCCGCGTCATGATGCACCAGCCGTCCGGCGGCATCGGCGGCACCGCCGCCGACATCGCCATCCAGGCCGAGCAGATGCTGTACGTGAAGAAGACGCTGGCCGAGCGGATCGCCTTCCACACCGGTCAGCCGCTGGAGCAGATCGAGTCCGACTCCGACCGCGACCGCTGGTTCACGGCCGACGAGGCCAAGGACTACGGCTTCATCGACCACGTCGTGCGCAGCGCCCGGCAAGTGCCCTCGCAGGGCCCGGTTTCCTAGGGGGAGCTGAAGTGAACATCGAAAGCCGCTACGTCCTCCCCTCGTTCGTCGAGCGCACGTCCTACGGCGTGAAGGAGATGAACCCCTACAACAAGCTCTTCGAGGACCGCATCATCTTCCTCGGGGTGCAGATCGACGACGCGTCGGCCAACGACGTGATGGCCCAGCTGCTGACGCTGGAGTCGCTCGACCCCGACCGTGACATCAGCATCTACATCAACTCGCCCGGCGGCTCCTTCACGGCCATGACGGCGATCTACGACACGATGCAGTTCGTCCGGCCGGAGATCCAGACCGTCTGCCTCGGCCAGGCCGCCTCCGCGGCGGCCGTGCTGCTGGCCGGCGGCACCCCGGGCAAGCGCTTCGCGCTGCCCAACGCCCGGGTCCTGATCCACCAGCCCTCCACCGAGGGCGGCGGCCAGGGAAGCGACATCGAGATCCAGGCCAGGGAGATCCTTCGCATGCGATCCCTCCTCGAGGAGATCGTGGCGAGGCACTCCGGAAAGTCTCCTGCCGACGTCCGTAAGGACATCGAACGCGACAAAATTCTCAACGCGGACGAGGCAAAGGCGTATGGTCTGATCGACGACATCATCCCGTCACGGAAGAAGCGAGCTCAGGCGGTTGCTTCCTGACGAGATGTGACGCACCGGGGCGCTGCCCAAGAGGGCACGTTCCGGTGCGACTCGCCGCCAGGGGGCTCACTGAGGGCCCAGAAGACGGTAACGTCGAAACCTGAGCGGTTCGGACCGGGTCCGGAGGACACGGATCGCGGAAGCAGGGCGGTCCCACGCAAAGGAGTATCTGGGGTGGCACGCATCGGCGACGGGGGAGACCTGCTGAAGTGCTCTTTCTGCGGGAAGAGCCAGAAGCAAGTCAAGAAGCTCATTGCCGGTCCAGGCGTCTACATCTGCGATGAGTGCATCGATCTCTGCAACGAGATCATCGAGGAGGAGCTCTCCGAGTCCTCCGAGCTCAAGTGGGACAACCTGCCCAAGCCGAGGGAGATCTACGAGTTCCTCGACGCCTACGTCATCGGTCAGGACAAGGCGAAGAAGGCGCTCTCGGTGGCGGTCTACAACCACTACAAGCGGGTGCAGTCCGGTGACCGGGGCAGAGACGACGGCCTGGAGCTGGCCAAGAGCAACATCCTGCTCCTCGGGCCCACGGGCTCCGGCAAGACGTTGCTCGCGCAGACGCTGGCCAAGATGCTCAACGTGCCGTTCGCCATCGCCGACGCCACCGCGCTGACGGAGGCCGGCTACGTGGGCGAGGACGTCGAGAACATCCTGCTCAAGCTCATCCAGGCCGCCGACTACGACGTCAAGAAGGCCGAGACCGGCATCATCTACATCGACGAGGTCGACAAGATCGCCCGCAAGAGCGAGAACCCGTCGATCACGCGCGACGTCTCCGGCGAAGGCGTCCAGCAGGCGCTGCTGAAGATCCTGGAAGGCACCACCGCCTCGGTGCCGCCGCAGGGCGGCCGCAAGCACCCGCACCAGGAGTTCATCCAGATCGACACCACCAACGTCCTGTTCATCTGCGGCGGGGCGTTCGCGGGCCTGGAAAAGATCATCGAGTCGCGGGTCGGCAAGAAGGGCATCGGCTTCAACGCCGTCATCCGCTCCAAGGAGGAGATCGACACCGTCGACATCTTCTCCGACGTCATGCCGGAGGACCTCCTCAAGTTCGGCATGATCCCCGAGTTCGTCGGCCGTCTGCCGGTGATCACCTCGGTGCACAACCTCGACCGCGAGGCGCTCGTGCAGATCCTCACCGAGCCCCGCAACGCGCTCGTCAAGCAGTACCGCAAGCTGCTGGAGCTCGACGGCGTGGAGCTCGAGTTCACCGACGACGCGCTGGAGGCCATCGCCGACCAGGCGATCCTGCGCGGCACCGGCGCCCGCGGCCTGCGCGCCATCCTGGAGGAGGTGCTCCAGTCCGTGATGTACGAGGTGCCCTCCCGCAAGGACGTGGCCCGCGTCGTCATCACCCGCGAGTCGGTGCTGGAGCACGCCATCCCCACGCTCGTACCTCGCGACCAGCTCGCCGCCAAGCAGCAGCGCGCGCCGCGCGAGAAGTCGGCCTGAGCCATCGGGCCACCGGCCCGAGCTCTCGCCCCGCGTACGCCCCATGGTGGACAACCATGGGGCGTCTCCCTTTTCCGCCTCCCTAGAATGGGGCACTGTGACAACGCCAGAGCTGCCTACCCAGTACACCCCGGCCGACGTCGAGACCCGCAGCTACGAGCGGTGGGTATCCGAAGGCTACTTCCACGCCGACGCCGGCAGCTCGCGCGCGCCGTTCAGCATCGTCCTCCCGCCGCCCAACGTGACGGGGGTGCTGCACATCGGTCACGCCCTCGACCACTCCATCCAGGACACGCTCACCCGCCGCGCCCGCATGCAGGGCCGCGAGACGCTGTGGCTGCCCGGCATGGACCACGCCGGCATCGCCACCCAGAACGTCGTGGAGCGCGAGCTGGCCAAGCAGGGCCTGTCCCGCCACGACCTCGGACGCGAGGCGTTCGTGGAGCGCGTCTGGGAGTGGAAGGAGGAGTCCGGCGGCCGGATCCTCGGCCAGATGCGCAAGCTCGGCGACGGCGTCGACTGGGAGCGCGAGCGCTTCACCATGGACGAGGGGCTGTCACGGGCGGTCCACAGCATCTTCAAGCGGCTCTTCGACGACGGCCTCATCTACCGCGCCGAGCGCATCATCAACTGGTGCCCGCGCTGCCTGACCGCGCTGTCCGACATCGAGGTCGAGCACAGCGAGGACGAGGGCGAGCTCGTCTCCATCCGCTACTCCGACGAGATCGTGGTCGCCACCACCCGGGCCGAGACGATGCTCGGCGACACCGCGGTGGCCGTCCACCCCTCCGACGAGCGCTACACGCACCTCATCGGCACGATGGTGGAGGTGCCGCTGACCGGCCGGATGATCCCGGTCGTCGCCGACGAGCACGTCGACCCCGCGTTCGGCACCGGCGCGGTCAAGGTCACCCCGGCCCACGACCCCAACGACTTCGAGATCGGCCGCCGCCACTCCCTGCCGTCGCTGACGGTCATGGACGAGCGGGGCGTCATCACGGCCCACGGGCCGTTCCAGGGGCTCGACCGGTTCGAGGCGCGCCCCGCGGTCGTCGCCGCGCTGCGCGCCGAGGGGCGGATCGTCGCGGAGAAGCGGCCGTACGTCCACTCGGTCGGCCACTGCTCGCGCTGCAAGACCGTGGTCGAGCCGCGGCTGTCGCTGCAGTGGTTCGTCAACGTCGCGCCGCTGGCCAAGGCCGCGGGTGACGCCGTGCGCGACGGACGCACCCGCATCCACCCGCCGGAGCTGGCCAAGCGCTACTTCGACTGGGTCGACGACATGCACGACTGGTGCATCTCTCGCCAGCTGTGGTGGGGCCACCGCATCCCGGTCTGGTACGGCCCGGACGGCGAGGTCGTGTGCGTGGGCCCGGACGAGGCTCCGCCCGAGGGCTACACCCAGGACGCCGACGTGCTCGACACGTGGTTCTCCTCGGGCCTGTGGCCGTTCTCCACGCTCGGCTGGCCCGACGCGACGCCCGCGCTGGCCCGCTTCTACCCGACGTCGGTGCTGGTGACGGGCTACGACATCCTGTTCTTCTGGGTGGCCCGGATGATGATGTTCGGGTTGTACGCGATGGACGGCGAGCCGCCGTTCCGCGTCGTGGCCCTGCACGGCATGGTCCGCGACCAGTACGGCAAGAAGATGTCGAAGTCGTTCGGCAACGTCGTCGACCCGCTCGACTGGATCGAGCGCTTCGGCGCCGACGCCACCCGCTTCACGCTGCTGCGCGGCGCCAACCCCGGTGCCGACGTCGCGGTCAGCGAGGAGTGGGCGGCCGGCTCGCGCAACTTCTGCAACAAGATCTGGAACGCCACCCGGTTCGCGCTCATGAACGGGGCGACCACCGGGTCCCTCGACGGGCTCGACCTCACCCCGGCCGACCGATGGATCCTGTCGCGCCTTCAGAGCGTCATCTCCTCGGCCGACGCGGCCTTCGAGGAGTTCGAGTTCGCCAAGGCGTCCGACCTGCTCTACCACTTCGCGTGGGACGAGGTCTGCGACTGGTACCTGGAGCTGGCCAAGATCCAGCTCGGTGAGGGGCTGGAGCACACCCGACTCGTGCTCGGGCACGTCTTCGACGCCCTGCTGCGGTTGCTGCATCCGCTGGTGCCGTTCGTCACCGAGGAGCTGTGGCGGGCCGTCACGGGCGGCGAGTCCGTCGTGGTGGCGCCCTGGCCGGTGGTGGAGTCCACCTACGTCGCTCCCGAGGCCGAGAAGGAGATCGGGGCGCTGCAGGAGCTCGTGACCGAGGTCCGCAGGTTCCGCTCCGACCAGGGGCTGAAGCCGGGGCAGAAGGTCGCGGCGCGCCTCGGGCTGGCCGGCACGGCTCTGGCCGGGCAGGAGGTGGCGATCCGCTCCCTGCTGCGGCTGACGGAGCCGGACGACGGATTCTCCGCCACCGCGCGCCTCGCCGTGGGCGAGGTGATGGTCGAGATCGACACGGCCGGGGCCATCGACGTGGCCGCCGAGCGCAAGCGGCTGGAGAAGGACCTGGCCGCCGCCCGCAAGGAGGCCGCGCAGGTGGCGGCCAAGCTGGGCAACGAGCAGTTCATGGCCAAGGCGCCCGAGGACGTGGTGGCCAAGGTCAGGGGGCGCGCCGAGCAGGCCCAGGCCGACATCGCACGTCTTGAGGCACAACTCGCCGGCTTGGGTGTTTGAGACCTCCCGACTGGGGGAAGGCTCTCTTCTTACCGAAGTTGGGTCTTGGGACCCCGCGCGGGCTGGTAGAGTTTTCCGCGCGGGGCCGGTTGGCCCTGATCTCCCTCTGACTGCTCCGAGCTTCAGGCTGCGTTCACCTCAGTTTGGACAAAGGCTGAATGTTCGGGTAAGTTAGGGGAGTTGCCCCAAAGCGGGGTAGGTCCGGAATCTACCGGATCGGGCGGTTTGACAAAACCACTCGAATCTGATAGACTACCGACAGACGGAATGTGCGCCTCTCGCAGGACCGGGGAGTACGCGTCCGTTTCTTGAGAACTCAACAGTGTGTTAAAAGCCAGTGCATGAATACATGCATGACCCCGTCGCATCGGCTCAGGTCGATGGACGGATTC
>NZ_JBFAIA010000035.1:0-55052 GCF_040654455.1 Nonomuraea sp. NPDC050691 | reverse complement strand
GGCCCGCGCCGGCGTCGCGGGCGGGCGTGGCGCCCCGGGCGGGCTTGCCGTCGGCGGGGCCGCCGCGCCCGGGCTTGTCGTCAGCGGACACGGGTCACACTCCCCTCTGCGACGTCGAATCGGGCGCCGGCCAGCTCGGACGGCACGTCGTCGGGCACGGCGGCGGTGATCAGCACCTGCTCCGCGGGCGCGACGATCTCGGCCAGGCGGCGCCGGCGCTGGCCGTCGAGCTCGGCGAACACGTCGTCGAGGATCAGCACCGGGTCGCCGCCGTCGGCGCGCAGCAGGTCGTAGGCGGCCAGGCGCAGCGCCAGCGCGAACGACCACGACTCGCCGTGGCTGGCGTAGCCGCGGGCGGGCAGGTCGCCGAGGCCCAGGACGAGGTCGTCGCGGTGGGGACCGACGAGCGTCACGCCGCGTTCGAGCTCGGCCGCGCGGACCTCCAATAGCCGTTCGCGCATGCGCTCTTCAAGGGTTTTCCCCAAGTCTGTGGATAACGTCTGTGCATCGGAAGATCCCCGCTCACCGGCGACTTCGTCCTCCGCGTCGTCCCCACCTGTGGACAACGTGCCGCGATAGGCGAGGGTCGCGGGGGCGCTCGTGGGGGCGAGCGCGGCGTACGCTCCGGCCACCAGCGGGCGCAGCGCCTCCACCAGATCGAGCCGGGCCTGGAGGAGCTCAGCCCCGTGCCGCGCGAGATGGGCGTCCCAGACCTCCAGAGTGGCCGTCACGTCGCCGGCGCCCGCCGCCGCGAACCCGGAGTCGCTTTCGGTCCTCCGGGCGCTCCTGGAGCCTCTACGGGCCTGCGCGGCCGTACGCAGCAGCGCGCCCCGCTGCTTCAGCACCCGTTCGTAGTCGGCGCGCACCCCCGCGAACCGTGGGGCCCGCGCCACCAGCAGGTCGTCGAGGAAGCGGCGGCGCTCCGAGGGGTCGCCCTTGGCCAGCGCGAGGTCCTCGGGGGCGAACAGCACACTGCGCAGCAGCCCGATGACGTCGCGCGGCCGGACGGGCGAGCGGTTGAGCCGGGCGCGGTTGGCCTTGCCGGGGTTGATCTCCAGCTCGATCAACGCCCGCCGGTCGTCCCTGTGGACGGCGCAGCGCACGATCGCCCGGCTCGCCCCCTGCCGCACGAGGGGCGCGTCGGTGGCCACCCGGTGGCTGGAGTGCGTCGCGACGTAGCCGAGGGCCTCGACCAGGTTGGTCTTGCCCTGGCCGTTGGGCCCCACGAACGCCGTGACGCCCGGCTCGAGGCCGAGCTCCACGGACGCGTAGGACCGGAAGTCGGTCAGCGACAGGTGGGCGACATGCACCCCACGAAGGGTAGTGGGCCACGCCGGTCACATGGGCAACCGGCTTGCCCGCCTGTGGAAAACCCTGTGGGGAGTCCCGCGGCGTCGCCGCGCCTCACGACGACGCCGTGCCTGGGGACGTGACCGGGTCTCGGGACGTCACTGGGCCTCGCGTGGCGGGGTCACATCGGCGCCGGGCGCGTCGGCGCCCTTGCCGGTGGAGCCCTCGGCCGAGGTCACCGCGTGGCCGCCGAACTGGTTGCGCAGCGCCGCGACGACCTTCATCGCGGGGGAGTCCTCCTGCCGCGAGGCGAACCGCGCGAACAGCGCCGCGGTGATCACCGGCAGCGGCACGGCGTGGTCCACGGCCGCCTGGACCGTCCACCGGCCCTCGCCGGAGTCCTGGGCGTAGCCGCGCAGGTTCGCCAGGTTCTCGTCGTCGTCCAGGGCGCGTACCAGCAGGTCGAGCAGCCACGAGCGGATGACCGTGCCGTCGCGCCAGCTCGCGAACGAGCCGCGCACGTCCGTGACGACGTCGGACGCCTCCAGCAGCTCCCAGCCCTCGGCGAAGGCCTGCATCATGCCGTACTCGATGCCGTTGTGGACCATCTTCGCGAAGTGGCCCGCGCCGACGTCGCCCGCGTGGACGAAACCGTTCTCGCCCTCCGGCTTCAGCGTCTCGAACACGGGCATCAGGTGCTCGACGGTGGCCTTGTCGCCGCCGCACATGAGCGCGTAGCCGTTCTCCAGGCCCCAGACGCCGCCGCTGACGCCGCAGTCGACGAACCCGATGCCCTTCTCGGCCAGCTCCGCCGCGTGCTTCTGGTCGTCGACGTAGTGGGAGTTGCCGCCGTCGACGACGATGTCGCCCTCGCTGAGCAGGCGTCCGAGCTCGTCGATGGTCTGCTGGGTGGGTTTGCCCGCCGGGACCATCACCCAGACCGCGCGCGGCGCCTCGAGCCGTTCGACCAGCTCCTTCAGGCTGCCCACATCGCTGACCTCGCGGTGGTGGTCGTAACCGACGACGTCATGGCCGCCGCGCCGGAGGCGCTCGGCCATGTTGCCGCCCATCTTGCCGAGCCCGATCATGCCGATCTGCATCTTCTCTACCCCCTTGTCAGGCTTCCATCATCCCTGATGTCAGCTTCAGCCTGACAGGCGGATCGGCATGATCAGGTAACGGTAGTCCGGAGCGCCGTCGCCGTCCACAGGCTTGCCCCCGGTGAGGATGGCGGGCTTGGTGGACGTGGTCATCTGCAGCCGGGCCACGTCGGAGTCGATCGCGCCCAGCCCTTCCAGCAGGAACTGGTGGTTGAAGGCGATGTTCATCTCCTCGCCCTCGTAGTCCACGGGGAGCACCTCGACGGCCTGCGCCTCGTCGCCGCTGCCGGCCTCCAGCACGACCTCGCCGCTCCGGAACGCGAGCCGTACGGGGGTGTTGCGCTCGGCGACCAGCGCCACGCGCTTGACCGCCTCGACGAACGGGCCTGTGGACAGGTCGGCGCGCGCGGAGAACTCGGTGGGCAGCAGCGAGCGGTACTTGGGGAACTCGGGGTCGAGCAGGCGCGTGGTGGTGCGCCGGCCGCCGCTGGAGAAGCCGATCATGCCCTCGCCGGTGCCGCCGGCGGAGCTGAGCGCGATCTCCACCTCGGCGCCGGACGAGCCGAGCGCCTTGGCCGTGTCGGCGAGCGTCTTGCCGGGGATCATCGCGACGGCCGAGAAGTCGGGCTGGCCGGGCTGCCACTTCAGCTCGCGCACGGCGAGGCGGTAGCGGTCGGTCGCGGCGAGGGTGACCATGTCGCCCTCGATCTCCATGCGCACGCCGGTGAGCATGGGCAGCGTGTCGTCGCGACCGGCGGCGACGGCGACCTGCGCGACGGCCGAGGCGAACACGTCGCTGCCCACCCGCCCGGCGGCCGGCGGCATGGCCGGGAGCGACGGGTAGTCCTCCACAGGCATGGTGAGGAGTGTGAATCGCGCGCTGCCGCACGTGACGACCGCCTTGGCCCCGTCCACGACGAAGTCCACAGGCTGTGCGGGAAGCGCCCGGGTGATCTCGGCGAGGAGCTTGCCGGAGACGAGGACGACGCCCGGCTCACCGGTCTGGAGCTCGAGGGTCACCTGGGCGGAGACCTCGTAGTCGAAGCCGGAGAGTTTGAGGCGCTGCTCGTCGGTCACCTCCATGCGCATGCCGGCGAGCACGGGCACCGACGGGCGGGCGGGAAGGCTGCGCGCCGTCCACGCCACCGCCTCAGCGAGAACGTCTCGCTCGATTCGGAACATCACCGTGATCAGCCTCCTGGGTCCGTCGTTGATTTCAAGTGTCCCGCCTCCCGCACCTCCGGTCCGGGAGAACCCTTCTATGGGTCTTGAGTTCTTTGTAGGAGAGATAAGTGGTCATCACACTAGGGGGTGTGGATACTGTGGACAACCTGCGTTTCCGCTGCTCAGCCCGGCTGTTTTCATCCACTGCCCCTGTGGGTGAAGCCTGGGGGTAACTTCGCCGCCTGGGGATGACGAAACGTTGCCCACACGCTGTCCCCAGGTCATGGGGTCTTCATCCACCGGTTATCCACAAGGTTTCCACCGGTTATCCACGGGGTAAGCGACCTGTTTTGGGAGCCCCAGATTGGCTGTGCACAGGGCGTCCACAAGTCATCCCCAGGTTGTCCCCAGGTTTTCCGCAGGATGTCCCCACCTTTATCCCCAGCCCTTATGGGCGAAATTTCCGGGCATTGTGGGGCGGTTGACGGCCGTCCGCGCGCGTTTCCCCTGGTCCACAGTGTTATCCACAGGGTGTGCATAACCGCTCAGGGCCCACTGGTGGTCTGTTTGATGCGCATTGTCAGCTCGTTGACCTGGTTGTACATCGACCTGCGCTCCGCGATGAGCGAGCGGATCTTGCGCTCCGCGTGCATCACGGTCGTGTGGTCACGGCCGCCGAACTGCTGGCCGATCTTCGGCAGTGACAGCTCCGTCAGCTCGCGGGCGAGGTACATCGCGATCTGCCGGGCGTTGACCAGAGCCCGGCTGCGCGAGCTGCCGCACAGGTCGTCGATGCTGATGCCGAAGTACTCCGCGGTCTTGGCCATGATCGTCGCGATCGTGATCTCCGGGCCGGACTCCGAGGTGATCAGATCCTTCAGGACCACCTCGGCGAGCTGCAGGTCGACGCCCTGCCGGTTGAGGCTGGCGAACGCGGTCACCCTGATGAGGGCGCCCTCCAGCTCACGGATGTTGGTGGAGATGCGGCTCGCGATGTACTCGAGGACCTCGGGTGGCGCGGCCAGACCCTCCTGGATCGCCTTCTTGCGCAGGATCGCGATGCGGGTCTCCAGCTCGGGCGGCTGGACGTCGGTGATCAAACCCCACTCGAACCGGTTGCGCAGCCGGTCCTCCAGCGTGATGAGCTGCTTGGGCGCCCGGTCGCTGGAGATGACGATCTGCTTGTTGGCGTTGTGGAGGGTGTTGAAGGTGTGGAAGAACTCCTCCTGCGTCTGCTCCTTGCCCTCCAGGAACTGGATGTCGTCCACGAGCAGGATGTCGATCGCGCGGTAGCGGCCGCGGAAGCCGTCGGCCTTGTGGTCGCGGATGCTGTTGATGAAGTCGTTGGTGAACTCCTCCGAGCTCACGTACCTCACCCGCGCGCCGTCGTACAGGCTCTGCGCGTAATGACCGATCGCGTGCAGGAGATGCGTCTTGCCGAGACCCGAGTCGCCGTAAATGAAGAGTGGGTTGTACGCCTTCGCGGGGGATTCGGCCACGGCCACGGCCGCGGCGTGCGCGAACCGGTTGCTGGCACCGATGACGAATGTCTCGAATGTGTACTTCTGGTTAAGTCGTGCGGGTTCGCTCGGTTTCGTGCTCTTCGCTTCCCACCGGTTCGGCGCCGGCTCCGGCGCCTTTTCCACAGGGGATGTGTACGGCTGGGCCTGTTCAAAAGTGAAGCCCTGCTGTGGATATTCGGTGGACGACTGAGCCGGCTCGGCCTGTGGAGAATAGAACTGCGGAGGCTCGGAAGCCGGGTAGAGCTGCGGTGACGGGGGTTGTGCGAAACGCAGCTGGGGATCCACACCCTGGGGATAACCACCGCCCACAGGCTGTTGATGAGACTCGGCCGCAGGCTGCTCCGGGGCCGTCGTGTCGATCATCACGGCCAGCCGCATGGCCTTGCCGAGCTCCTGGGACAGCGCCGTCGTCACCGGCTGGCGCAGCTTGCCCTCGATGAGGTCCTTGAGGAAGTCGTTGGGGACACCGAGCACGATCGTGTCGCCGGCCAGGGCGATCGGACGGACCATGGACAGCCACGTGCGCTGCTGGATGGGGACGTTCTCGTTGAGGAAGTTGCCCAGAGCCCTGGACCAGACAGCGGCGAGCTCGGCAGCGTTCATCGCGCGGCTCCCCCTCCTTCCTTCCGCGGCCCCCCGCGATTGTTCTCCACACCCGGGTGCCGGCTGTGCGACGATCGACCCCGTCCGTCCACAGCCCTTGATCCGGGCGCCGTACCCAGGATCTCCACAGGTGATCCACAGGATATCCACAGCCTCACATGGCCCCGGAGTGGCCGACAGTATCTTTGTGCACAGCCGTGTTCAAGACGTTGTCCACAGCCTAGTGGCACCTGGGTGCACATACTGTGGACGCGGCCGGGGCGGTGGAAAACCCGCATGTGGATACGTGGATAACTTCGCGGCGACGCTCTCGCGGGGACACGGGCCGGTCGTCCGGACGCCCGTCAGTTTGACCTCGGGCGCACTTGGCCCGTAACGTACGACGGTCGGCTTGCCACGCGACGGCTATTTCGCGTGCCCTCGCTTCCTCGGCAGGCCATCCATGTGTGTAAAGCGCCCCTGGGCGCACCATCAAGCCTGGAGCCCACCCGTGAGCAAGCGTACTTTCCAGCCGAACAACCGTCGTCGCGCGAAGACCCACGGCTTCCGGCTGCGGATGCGCACCCGGGCCGGCCGCGCCATCCTCGCCGCCCGCCGTCGCAAGGGTCGCGAGAAGCTGTCGGCCTGATCGCCCCGCGCCTGATAGTCCGCCCGCCGGCGATCTACGCCGGCGGGCGATAGGCGTATCCGGTCCTTTCACGTGCTGTCCCGAGAATCCCGCATGCGGCGCGGGGAGGAGTTCCAGGCGGCGATCAAGCGCGGCAAACGCGCCGGTCGCCCTGCTTTGGTGATGCATCTCGCCATTTCGGGGGATGAGACACCTCGGGTGGGATTCGTGGTGAGCAAGGCGGTCGGTGGCGCCGTCATCCGCAACAAGGTCAAGCGTCGGCTTCGACACCTGATGCGGGACCGTCTCGAGCGGCTGCCGAGAGGTAGCCTGCTTGTGGTACGCGCCAATCCACCGGCCGCGTCAGCGCGATCCGAGCAGCTAGCCGCCGAGCTCGACCTCGCGTTGGATCGACTCCTGAGGCGGCGCGAGTCCTCGATGGATGGACAGAGATGACGGAGCAGCCGCAGGAGACGCCGAGCCTCGCCGCTCGGGCACTGATCCTGCCCATCCGGTTCTATCGGGCGTTCATCGGCCCGATGCTCGGTCCGCGCTGCCGGTTCCATCCGTCGTGCAGCGCCTACGGGCTCGAGGCGATCGCCGTACACGGAGCATTGCGCGGTACCTGGCTCACTGTCCGGCGCATCGGGCGGTGCCACCCGTTTCACCCCGGAGGTATAGACCCGGTGCCCCCACGCCCGGTCCGGTCCCACGAATTGCAAGGGAGATAGCTCGGTGGAGCTGTCCTGGCTGAGCTGGCTCTATGAAGCCGTAGCCCACGTCATCATCTGGATCCATACGGGATACAGCACGTTCCTCAACCCGGACGGCGGGCTGACATGGGCGCTGACCATCATCACGCTGACCGTGTTCATGAGGATCCTGATCTTCCCCCTGTTCCTCAAGCAGATGCGCTCGTCGCGGAAGATGCAGGAGCTGGCTCCCAAGGTCGCGGAGCTTCGTAAGCGGTACAAGAACGACAAGCAGCGCATGAACCAGGAGGTCATGGCGCTGTACCAAGGGCAGGGCGCCAACCCCCTCGGCGGCTGCCTGCCCGTCGTCGCGCAGTTCCCGATCTTCATCTCGATGTTCACCGTGCTGCGGGCGATGGCCGACGGCCGTCCGGTCTACGGCATGACCCAGGAGCTCGTCGACAGCGCCCGGTCCGCGCACATCTTCGGCGCGCCGCTGCCGGCGAGCTTCTTCATGTCCAGCGCGCAGATCGAGAGCTTCGACGCGACGGTCGTCCAGACCAAGATCGTGCTCGCCATCTTCGTGGCGATCAGCTCGCTGACCACGTTCCTCACCGTCCGGCAGAGCGTCACCCGCTCCATGGCCCAGATGCCGGACAACCCCATGGCGCAGCAGCAGAAGATCCTGATGTACATCTCGCCGCTGTTCGCCTTCTTCAGCCTGAACTTCCCGCTCGGTCTGATCCTCTACTGGGTCACCACCAACCTGTGGACGCTCGGCCAGCAGCACTGGTTCTACAGCCGCCACCCCATGCCGGAGTACGACGCCAAGGGCAACGTCATCCCCGTCGAGCCCAAGCAGGGGCTGATCTCGAAGATGCGTGGCACCACTCCCGAGGAGCAGGCGCCCCCCGCACCGCCCGAGCCTAAGATCATCAGGCAGCAGCCCACCCGGCAGCCCCGCAGCAAGCGCACCGGCAGCAAGAAGTCGTGAACATGAAGGAGAGGGCGGCCATGACCGAGGCCGAGCAGGAGAAGGCTCCTGATATCAGCGCGCTCGAGCAAGAGGGCGAGATCGCGGCCGACTACGTCGAAGGCCTTCTCGACATCGCCGACATCGACGGCGACATCGACATGGACGTTGAAGGTGACCGCGCCCTCGTCTCCGTCGTCGGCGTCAAGGGCACCGAGCTCGTCGGGCCCGAGGGTGAGGTGCTGGAGGCGCTCCAGGAGCTCACCCGCCTGGCCGTCCACCGGCAGACGGGGGAGCGGTCGCGGCTCATGCTCGACATCGCCGGCTACCGCGAGCGCCGCCGCGCTGAGCTGACCAAGCTGGGCAGCGAGGTGGCCAGCCAGGTCAAGGACAAGGGCGAGCCCAAGTCGCTGCGTCCCATGACCCCGTTCGAGCGCAAGATCGTCCACGACGCTGTGGCCGCCGCGGGGCTCCGCAGCGAGTCCGAGGGCGAGGAGCCTCAGCGGTACGTGGTGGTCTTCCCCGCCTGACGCGGCCCGTGTGCATCTGTCCGGCCGCCAGCCCCGACAAGCGCGGGCTGGCGGCCGTTCGCATGTCCGCCCTTGTCGCGGTCCGCGCCCGCGAAGGTGGTTAGCCTTGACTCGACACGGATCGCGACGCGTCCGGTGCGCCATCCAGTCGGTCACCCATCCCGAGAAAGGTCCACCCACCAGTGAGCGATGAGCTGCCCGCTCCGCCCGGCATGGCACGGGACGTCTTCACCGGCGAGGCATGGGATCGGGCGAACATGTTCGCCGAGCTCCTGGCCGGGCCGGGGGTCGTGCGCGGCCTGCTCGGGCCGCGTGAGGTGCCGCGCATCTGGGACCGCCACCTGCTCAACTGCGCCGTCGTGGCCGAGGCCGTGCCTGCGGACGTCAGCCTGGTGGACATCGGCTCCGGCGCCGGACTGCCCGGGCTGGTGCTCGCGATCGTCCGCCAGGACATCCAGGTCACGCTCCTGGAGCCGTTGCTGCGCCGCACGGTCTTCCTCGAGGAGTGCGTCGAGGCGCTGAAGCTGCGCAACGTCGAGGTCCTGCGCGGCAGGGCGGAGGAGCTGGCGGGCAAGCGGGTGTTCGACGTGGCCAGCGCCCGCGCCGTCGCGCCGCTGGACCGGCTGCTCAAGTGGGCCATGCCTCTCCTGCGCGAGGGAGGCGAGCTCATCGCCATGAAGGGGGAGCGCGCCGCCGAGGAACTCGCCGAGGCCGAGCCGCAACTGCGCGCCATCGGAGCGAGGACGGCTGAGCTTGTCACGGTCGGGCGCGGTAAGGTCGAGCCGCCTGCGACACTGGTCCGGGTGGTAGCGGGTCGCGCGCCGGAAAGCGCCAGGCGGCGACGGAGGAGGTGACGCTGGTGCCAGTCGCGCCAAGTGGTCTTGGCTGGCCCGACGGTCCTCTGGCCGGAAGTCCCACAGGAGTGGGATGGCCCGAATTGGGCGTGTCGCCGCAGCGAATTCCCGACACCGGCCTACCACGGGTTGAAAGGATGGCCAACGTGACCCAGACCCCACTGAACCCCGGCGATTCCCCATTGGTACGAGAGGCGCTCAGCTCTGTGGTTTCACGTGAAACATCTGCGACTCAGGCGGCCACCCAGGCCGGGGACACCCCCGGCGGCGTTGAGAGCGCCTGGCCCCGGCCGCCCAAGTGCAGGGTGATCGCGGTTGCCAACCAGAAGGGCGGCGTGGGCAAGACGACCACGTCCGTCAACATCGCGGCGGCGCTCTCCATGAACGGCCAGCGCGTCCTGGTCGTCGACCTTGACCCTCAGGGCAACGCCTCCACGGCGCTGGCCACGGAGCACCGCGGCGACGTCCCCGACGTCTACCAGGTGCTGGTGGACGACCTGCCGATGGCCGACATCGTGAAGCAGGTGCCCGACATGCCGGGCCTCTACTGCGCCCCCGCCACCATCGACCTGGCCGGCGCGGAGATCGAGCTGGTCTCGCTGGTGGCCCGCGAGGCGCGGCTGCGCCGCGCGCTGAGCGCGTACGAGGCCGAGCTGGACTACATCATCATCGACTGCCCGCCGTCGCTCGGCCTGCTCACGGTCAACGCCCTGGTGGCCGCGGAAGAGGTCATGATCCCCATCCAGTGCGAGTACTACGCGCTGGAGGGACTCGGCCAGCTCCTGCGCAACGTCGACCTGATCAAGGCGCATCTCAACCCCACGCTGCGGCTGTCCACAATCGTCCTCACCATGTACGACGGGCGTACGCGGCTGGCCTCGCAGGTGGCGGAGGAGGTCCGGGCGCACTTCGGCGACACGGTCCTCAGCACGGTGATCCCGCGCAGCGTGCGTCTCTCCGAGGCGCCCAGCTACGGCCAGTCGGTCATGACGTACGACCCGGGTTCGAGCGGCGCGATGGCGTACATGGACGCCGCCAGAGAGATCGCGTACCGCGCCGTCGTGTAGCAGGGCTGTCCCGGCGTGGACGGGAGGCGTGCGGTGGGACGGGGGGACGGGGGGACACGCGTCGGGGGGACGCGCTCCGAGGGCGCGTCGCCGTGAGGGCGCACCATGACGCCTTGCCGTGGCGCCTTGCCATGACGCTTTCCCGGGCGCCTTGCCGTGATGTCTCGCATGACTGCTTACCAGGACGCCGCAGCGCTGGGGCGGGCTCGGCGAACACGTGTGGACGACGCGCGCACAGAAGAGGCCCGCGGAGGAAGGCGTACGCAGAGGCGACGCACACGAGGCCCCTGCGCGGAGACGACTCGCGCGGAGACGACTCGCGCGGAGACGACTCGCGCGGAGAAGACTCGGGCGCGAACAACGGACGTGGAGAACGTCTGCTGGCTGTGAGCGCGAACGGCATGAGGGAGGTCATCGTGGGCCGTGGCCGGCGCCCATCAGGTCTTCGACCTGCCATGTGCGGTGGTCGGCATGCCCGGGAGCCGGGCTGGCGGGTGTAAATCAGGCGCAACGGCGTGTGGCGAGGACACACCGGGTCGCGTCGGCACCGGTAACCTCTCCTGGAGTGACCGGATTCGGCCGGGTGGAGGAGACGCAGTGAGTCAGCAGCGGCGGGGATTGGGCAAGGGGCTCGGGGCGCTCATCCCGACCGGTCCCATCGTTGACGGTACGGGGACGGCGCCGGCCCCCGCCAACGGCGCACCCCCCGAGACCGGACCCTTGCCGATCGCCGGCGCGTACTTCAAGGAGATCCCCCTCGCGGCCATCGAGCCGAACCCGCGTCAGCCCCGTGACGTCTTCGACGAGGAGCGGCTGAAGGAGCTGGCGGACTCCATCCGGGAGGTGGGCCTGCTCCAGCCGATCGTGGTCCGCTCCGTCGGCGGGGGCGCGTACGAGCTGATCATGGGGGAGCGGCGCTGGCGTGCCAGCAAGCTCGCGGGGCTGGACCCGGTCCCGGCGATCGTACGCAACACCCAGGACGATGAGCTCCTCCGCGAGGCCCTCATCGAGAACCTCCAGCGCGAGCAGCTCAATCCGCTGGAAGAGGCGGCCGCCTACCGGCAGCTCCTGGACGACTTCCGGGCGACCCACGATCAGCTCGCCCAGAAGGTCGGCCGCTCCCGCTCCCACATCACCAACACCCTGCGCCTGCTCAACCTCCCGCCCCAAGTGCAGATCCGGGTGGCGGCGGGCACGGTGAGCGCCGGGCACGCGAAGGCCCTGCTGAGCCTCGACAGCGCGGAGGAGCAGATCCGGCTGGCCGACCGGATCGTGGCCGAGGTGCTGTCGGTACGGGCGGTCGAGGAGATCGTGGCGTTCGGTGGCGCGACGGCGGCTCCCGCCGCCAAGACGACCCGCGAGCGCCGTCCCGTCAACCGGCCCACCGCCCCCGGCCTCACCCATCTCGCCGATCGCCTCTCCGACCACTTCGAGACGAAGGTGAAGGTGGACCTCGGACGGCGCAAGGGGCGGATCGTGGTGGAGTTCGCGACGATCGACGACCTGGAGCGCATCATCGGCACCATGGCTCCGGAGGCGGTCCGAGGCATGCGGGAAGCCGAAGCCTGATCGCTGTTCCACGTGAAACCACGAGCGGTCGCTCCCGATGTTCCACGTGAAACAGTGGGCTGCGCGGCACCCTATGTTCCACGTGAAACAAGCAGGGGGATAAGCGGGTGGCGGCCTGTGTTCCACGTGAACCGGGCCCGGTCGCGTCTGGCCGGCTCTCCACGCAAGGCCGTGCTCGACCGTCCTCCAATGCCCGCCTGCACCACGGCCGGTGATACTTGTGTTCTTCCGGGGCGGCATGAGGCTCTAGGATTCACCTGAAACCGAGGCGCGACGGCCGCCATGTTCCACGTGAAACAGTCACGGGCCTCAAGGAGAGGCTCGCAAGCTCAACGGTTTCACGTGAAACATCGCCTCGCATTGAGGGCGGCGATGCTCACGATCGACGGACGGTTCCACGTGAAACATCGAGCGCCTCAGGCGCCGACCGCCTTCCGGATGTCGTCCAGGAAGTCGTCCACCTGTTCCGGGGTGGTGTCGAAGGCGGTCATCCAGCGGACGATGCCCGCGTCCTCGTCCCAGTAGTGGAAGAGGTAGCGGCTCTGCAGCGCGACGGACGCGTTCTTAGGCAGTACGACGAAGGCGGCATTCCCCTGCGCCGGGTAGGCCAGCGATACCCCAGGCAGCCCTTCGAGGCCGTCGACGAGACGGGCGGTCATCGCGTTGGCGTGTGAGGCGTTGCGCCGCCACAGCTCGTCCGTCAGGAGTGCCGAGAGCTGCGCCGAGACGAACCGCATCTTGGAGGCGAGCTGGAGCGACTGCTGCCGCAGGAACGGTACGGCGTGCGCGAGGGACGGATCCAGGACCACCACCGCCTCGGCCGCCAGTGCGCCGTTCTTGGTGCCGCCGAAACTCAGGACGTCCACGCCGGCGTCCGTCGCGATCGTCCGGAGGTCGCACTCCAGGTACGCGGCGGCGTTCGCCAGCCGGGCGCCGTCCAGGTGCAGGCGCATCCCCGAATCGTGCGCGGTCCGCGCGAGCGCGGCCAGCTCGTCGGGGGAGTAGCAGGTGCCGAGCTCGGTCACCTGTGAGACGGAGACGACGCGGGGCTGAGGCTTGTAGGTGGTGCCCAGGGCGCCGAGGTGGCTCGTGATGTGGTGCGGGCGCAGCTTGCCGTCCTCGGTGGGGACGGTGATGAGCTTGACGCCGAGGAGCCGCTCGGAGGCGCCGGTCTCGTGGGTGGCGATGTGGGCTCTCTCCGCGCAGATGACCGCGTCGTACCGGCCCAGCATGAGCGACAGTCCGACGATGTTGGCGCCGGTGCCGTTGAGCACGGCGAAGCCCTCGGCTTCGGCGCCGAACACCTCCTTGATCTGGCGTTCGAAGGCGGCGGTCCACCGGTCGCCTCCGTACGCGGGGGCGTCACCGTGGTTGGCGGCCGTCATGGCGTCGAGGACGGCCGGGTGCACGCCCGCGTGGTTGTCGCTGGCGAAGCTCTTGGGATAGATGGAATCGATCAGCACACGATCCAGGCTACTGAGGTGGGCGGAGCGCCCCCGGTCGCGGATCGAACCGCGCCACGGGGAAGGGGGCCGGCTTGGGGAAGGGCGCGAGAGATCGGGAGCGCCCTAGGCTGGGCGGCTTGGGGATGTGGAGATTCAAGGGCGACCCAGCGATCCGCTCCAGGATCAGCGCCGGACCATGGCCTAAGGGATCGGCGCAAGACCAGAGCGCGGCCCGAGGGGCCGGCTCCAGGACCGGAGTGCCGGAGCGCGGCCCGGGAGGTCGGCTTCAGGAGCGGGGCGGCAGGGCGCGGCCTGAGGAGTTCGCCTCAAGACCGGAGTGTCGGAGCGCGGCCCGGTGGGGCGGCTCCAGGACCGGGGTGCCGGAGCGCGCCTTGAGAGACTCGCTCCAAGAGCGGGAGTGCCGGAGCGCGGCCCGGTGGGCCGGCTCCAGGAACAGGCGCCAGAGCGTGACCTGAGCGATCGACGGCCAGGCGCGGGTGCCCGGGTGTGATCTCGGAGGGGCGGGTCAGCTCTGGGCGCGGGAGGCTGCCTGGCTGAGGAGGATGCGGCAGAGGTCGCCCAGATCCTGGCCCGCCGCCTCGGCCGCCATCGGCAGGAGGCTCGTCTCCGTCATGCCGGGCGCGACGTTGACCTCCAGGAAATACGGCTGTCCCGAGGCGTCCACGATGAGGTCCGTACGGGAGACGTCGCGCAGCCCGAGAGCGGTGTGGGCCGTCACGGCGGTCTCGGCGCACGCCGCCGCGATCTCGGGCGCGAGCCTGGCCGGGGCGAAGAACTCGGTGTGCCCGGCCGTGTAGCGGGCGGCGTAGTCGTAGACCCCCTCGTCCGGGACGATCTCGACCGGTGGCAGCGCCACCGGGCCGTGCCCGAGGTCGACGACCGAGACCGCCACCTCCACGCCCTCCACGTACCGCTCGATCAGCGCCGTGTCGCCGTAGGCGAAGCATCCCACCATCGCGGCGGGCAACTCCTCGGCGGTGCGTACGAACGACGCGCCGAGAGCGGAGCCGCCCTGCGCCGGCTTGACGAACAAGGGCAGACCGAGCCGCTCCACGATGCGGCCGAGCACGACCGTGGCGCCCAGGTCGTGGAACGTCTCCTTCGGCAACGTGACCGATTGCGGCGTGTGCAGCCCGACCGATCGGACGACCGCCTTGGCGGTGGGCTTGTCGAAGGCGACCCGGCACGCGTCGGGGTCGGCGCCGACGTACGGCACGCCGAGCAGCTCCAGCACCGAGCGGATCGCGCCGTCCTCACCGGCGCCACCGTGCAGGGTGACGAAGACGGCGTCCGGCGGGTCGGCGAGGATGGACGGCACGAGCGACGCGTCGGTGTCGCGGGTCTCCACGTCGATGCCCGCCGCGCGCAGCACCTCGCTCACGCGGCGGCCCGAGCGCAGGGACACCTCACGCTCGTACGAGAGGCCTCCGGCCAGCACGAGCACGTGGCCCAGATCGCTCATCACATCTCCTCCGCTGACGGCACGCTGTCCCACCGTACCGGCGCACGACGCCCCTGGTGTACGGCGGGGCGCTGGGCGAGCGCCGGGTGTCGGGCACCTCGTCCTGACGGACCCGGACATCGGGTGAGCGCCGGGTGTCGGGCACCGGTCCTGTGGACCTGGGTACGTGGCGAAGCGCCTCATGTCGGGCATCTCGTCCTGACGGGTTTGGGCATTGGGTGAGGGCCGGGTGTCGGGGGACCGCGTCCCCACGCATCGGGCGAGCGTGTGGACTCGCCGCTCCCCGTGCGTGGTGGCCGTCCATGGCCGCGGGAGGTGCAGGTGGCGGAGCGGCCAGCGGCCAGCCGCATGCGACTGCGGCGAGCGGCCGTCAGCGTGCGACTGCGGGGAGCGGCCGTCAGCACCCGTCAGCACTCGTCAGTGAGGCACGCCGGCGCGGGCACCGCCGGCAGACATGGCCGACATAGATGGCCGGCAGACACGGCCGGCCGGTGTCGTGGGACCAGTGCGGCCGGCGTCCACAGCCATGGGACGCCGGCCGCACGAGACGAGCCGCGTACGGACGCGAGAACTCAGGCCAGGTCAGGCCCAGGCGTGTCGACGCCCGCGTGACCCCGGGTGGAGCCCGTGCCGAACGTGTCGCGCAACTGGATCTCCTGCTCGATCACCCCGGCCAGCCGTCGCACGCCCTCGCGGATGCGGTCCGGCTCCGGGTAGCAGTACGACAGCCGCATGTTGCGTGCCCCGCTCCCGTCGGTGAAGAAGCCGGTGCCGGGCACGAACGCCACTCGCTCCGCCACCGCGCGCGGCAGGATCGCCTTGGAGTCGAGCCCCTCGGGCAGCGACGCCCACACGAAGAAGCCGCCGGCGGGCCGTGTCCAGGTCACCTCCGGCGGCATGAGGGCCCCCAGCGCGTCGAGCAGCGCGTCGCGTCGCTCGCGGTAGAGCTCCCTGAACGACTTGATCTGCTCGTGCCACGGCTGCGTGGCGAGGTACTGGCCCACGGCGAGCTGGGTGAACGACGAGTGCGACAGCACGGCCGACTCCATGGCCAGGACGAGCTTGTCGCGGATGGCGTGCGGCGCGAGCGCCCAGCCGACGCGGAACCCGGGAGCGAGCGTCTTGGAGAACGACCCGAGATAGACCACCCCGTCGGGGTTGTCGGCGCGCAGCGCGCGCATCGGCTCGCCGTCGAAGCCGAGCAGCCCGTACGGGTTGTCCTCGACGATGAGCACGCCGGCCCGCTGGCAGATGTCGAGCACCTGCTGGCGGCGGGCCACGTTGAGCGTGACGCCGCCGGGGTTGTGGAACGTCGGGATCGTGTAGAGGAACTTGATCGGCGCCCCGGCGGTCTCCAGGGCGTAGATGGTCTGCGCCAGCGACTCGGGCACGATGCCCTGGTCGTCCACGGCGATGTGTACGACCTTGGCCTCGTACGCGGCGAACGTCCCGAGGGCGCCCACGTAGGACGGGCCCTCGGCGAGCACCACGTCGCCCGGGTCGATGAAGATGCGGGTGATCAGGTCGAGCGCCTGCTGCGACCCCACGGTGACGACGACGTCGTCCGCCCCGGCGTTGATCCCCTCCAGCCGCATGACCTCGCAGATCTGCTCGCGCAGGTGCGGGTCGCCCTGGCCGGAGCCGTACTGCAGGGCCACCGGGCCACGCCTGGTGACCAGGTCGGAGACGAGCTCGCCGACCATGTCGAGGGGAAGGGCCGTGACGTACGGCATGCCGCCGGCGAGCGAGACCACCTCGGGCCTCGACGCGACGGCGAAAAGAGCTCGGATCTCGGAGGCGACCATCCCGGTAGCTCGCGCGGCGTACCGATCGACGTAGGCGTCGATGCGCGATCCATGGATCGCGGGTGTCTGACCGTGATTGAGCTCTTCTGTCACGGTCCACCTCCTCGGTGTCAGATAGACCTGGAACAACAGGTTACGCCAAACGGGCATGTCGCCCGTGACCGGGCTGGACGCCGTGGTACCCGCCGACGGCGTCCCACTGAGCTACGATGCCAGCTGGGGACGCGGTTTTCGCGGGCTTTTCCGGGTCAACGATTGGGGCCGTAGTTGTCGCGCCGGCTGGTCAATATCACCCTGGACAATCTGGACGATCTGCCGCGCCGTTGCAGGCGGTGCGTGTTCTGGGAGCTCGACCCCCTGAATGGAGAGCGCGCGATCGACTCGGGCGATCCAGGGCTGGAGAAGGAGGCGTGGATCTCCGCCACCCTGCTCGAATGGGGCAGCTGCGGAAAGATCGCCTACGTCGACGGGGTGCCCGCCGGCTTCGTCCTGTACAGCCCGCCGCTCTACACCCCGCGCTCCGTCGCGTTCCCGACCTCGCCGGTCAGCGCTGACGCGGTGCTGCTGATGACGGCGCACATCATCCCCGAGTTCTCGGGCGGTGGCCTGGGCCGGATGCTCATCCAGGGCATGGCCAAGGATCTCACCCGGCGGGGCGTCAAGGCCATCGAGGCGTTCGGCGACCTGAAGTGGGAGGAGCCGAGCTGCGTGGTGCCGGCCGACTACCTGCTCTCGGTCGGGTTCAAGACGGTACGGCCGCATCTGCGGTTCCCCCGGCTGCGGCTGGAACTGAAGACGGCCGTGTCGTGGCGCGAGGACGTCGAGGTGGCCCTGGAACGTCTCCTTGGCTCCATGAGCCCGGAACGAGCCCTTCGCCCCGTCTGAGCCCCTTGTGGGCCCGCGTGAGTCTTATAGGCGCCTGCGGCCGCAAAGACGCCCGTACGCCTGCGGCCCGCACGAGCCCCGTACGCCTCCGGCCGAGCGAGTCCCTGCGCTTCGGGGCCGTGGACGGCGAAAGGCCCCCCGCGCGAGCGGAGGGCCTTCCGGATGACGAGCCGGAGAAGCCACAGAGGCGGAGAAAGCCTGAGGCGCGAAGGACGCCTCAGATGATGCCGTCGAGCTCCCGCAGCAGCATCGCCTTCGGCTTGGCGCCGATGATCTGCTTGACCACCTCGCCGTTCTTGAAGACGTTCATGGTCGGGATCTGCAGCACGCCGTAGTCGCGCGGCACGTTGGGGTTCTCGTCGATGTTGAGCTTGACGATCTCCAGCTTGTCGCCGTGCTCCTTGGCGATCTCCTCGAGGATGGGCGCGACCTGACGGCACGGGCCGCACCACTCGGCCCAGAAGTCGACCAGAACGGGCTTGTCGCTCTTGAGGACCTCGGCCGCGAACGTGGCGTCGGTAACTGCCTTCACGATGGCGCTCCTTAACTCTCGTGTGCGGCCAGCCAGCGCTCGGAGTCGAGAGACGCCGAGCAGCCGGTGCCGGCCGCGGTGATGGCCTGACGGTAGGTGTGGTCGACGACGTCGCCGGCGGCGAACACGCCGTCGATGTTCGTCGCGGTGCTGGGGGAGGCGACCTTGACGTAGCCGTCTTCGTCGAGGTCGATCTGGCCCTTGACCAGCTCGGTGCGCGGGTCGTGGCCGATCGCGAGGAAGAGCGCGTCGGTCGCGAGCTCGCACTCCTCGCCGGTCTTGACGTTGCGCAGCTTCACGGCCTCGACCCGGGAGTCACCGAGGACGTCGACGACCTCGCTGTCCCAGACGAAGCGGATCTTGTCGTTGGCGAACGCCCGCTCCTGCATGATCTTGCTGGCGCGGAGCTGGTCGCGGCGGTGGACGACCGTGACCATGCGGCCGAACCGGGTCAGGAACGTGGCCTCCTCCATCGCAGTGTCACCACCGCCGACGACCACGATGTCCTTGTTGCGGAAGAAGAACCCGTCACAGGTGGCGCACCAGGAGACGCCGCGGCCGGACAGTCGCTTCTCGTTCTCCAGACCCAGCTCGCGGTAGCCGGAGCCCATCGCCAGGATGACCGACTTCGCGTAGTAGGTGTCGCTGTAGGTCTTGACCACCTTGGGGTTGGCTTCCAGGTCGACCTCGACCACGTCGTCGGCCACCAGCTCGGCGCCGAACCGCTCGGCCTGCTTGCGCAGGTTGTCCATCAGGTCGGGACCCATGATGCCGTCGGGGAACCCGGGGAAGTTCTCCACGTCGGTGGTGTTCATCAGGGCGCCACCGGCGGTGACGGAGCCCTCGAAGACCAGCGGGTTGAGCTCGGCGCGCGCGGAGTAGACGGCCGCGGTGTAGCCAGCGGGCCCGGACCCGATGATGATCACGTTACGAACGTCGCTCAACGCTCCCACGCCTTCCTCGTCTGCTTTTTGCCAGTGGCGTCAACAGATCCTAGGCCGCGGAGATTCCCGCCCCTACCCGCGACGCCCGGTTCAAACGAAAGAGCCCGCCGAAGCGGGCTCTGACGCGTTGTCACGATCGTGAGGTCACCAGCGGCCGAGTCTCGGCTTGCGCAGGTTCTTGCAGTGGTACGGGTCCACGACGTCGAGGCGGACCCGCTTGGCGGCCTCGTCCTTCCAGGACGCCACGATCACGGCCTCCTGGCCGTTGTACTGCCCCTGGTCGACGGCGAAGACCTTCAGCCTGGTCCGGTCGGCGACCCGGTCGACGCAGGTGGCGACCGTGTTGGTCTCGGGCCCGGCCACGATCGGCGCCGGCCCGAGGAAGCGCTCCAGGGGCTGCCGCAGCTCCTCGTCGCTGTAGTTGTGGTCGCTGTTGGTCAGCGCGTACGGCCTGGGAGGCTTCGCCGTCGCCCTGGCCGACGAGGGCTGCGGCTGGGCCACGACCTGGGCGCTGCCGCCCGTTCCGCCGTCTCCATCCGCGAGGAGGAGGTTGCCGGAGACCACGACGCCGCCCACGACGGCCGCTGCCGCCGCGGCGACCGCGGGCAGGGCCCACCGGCGCCGTCGCGCGACGCGGCGCCCGGCCGGGACGATGGTCCCGTCGTCGGCGACCACACCGAGCCGCACGGGCTCCTCGACCGAGACAGGCTCGGCCGGGATGTGCTGCGGCACCAGCCGGGCGGCGGGCACCAGGCGGGCGGGCTCGCTCACCTCGGCCGGTCGCTGCCACGGGGCGTCCCGCATGAGCTCGTCCCAGTCGGGGGCCTCGGCGAGGTCCACCCCTCCTCGTCTCTGCTCGGCCTCGGCGGCGAGCGCCTTGTCGATGCGTAGTGCGACACCCATCGGCATGGCCGGTGTGGGGGTCGCCGCGAGCACCTCGCGAACCGCCGCCAGGTCGGCCAGGAGCTCCCCACAGGGGTCGCATACCGCGAGATGGTCGCGGACCTGGCAGGCCATGCCGACGTCCAGGAGACCCTCTGCCAACTCGGCGAGGACCTCCAGATCGTAGTGCGTATCACCCGTCACGAAGTTCTGCTCCCTTCGCGGATGAGACGCGACTGAGGTTCGATCGGTTCCGCAGATGCGAAAGAATCGGGGCAAGTTTCGCCCGGCCGCGCGCGCACCGGCTCTTGACCGTGCCGCTGGGCACACCAAGCACCTGAGCTGCGTCTTCGACCGAATACCCCATCATGTCGACGAGCACGAGGGCCGCCCGCTGGTCGGGCGGCAGCAGTTTCAACGCGGCCGAAACCTCCATGGACACCTCCCGCTCGACCGTCTGGTCAGGCATGGGCGTCTCACGCTCGGCGGCCTCGATGAGCTCGTCGTCGGCCACCGGCCGGATCGACTTGCGGCGCATCCGGTCGAGGCAGGCGTTGACGACGATGCGGTGGAGCCAGGTGGTGACGGCCGCCTCGCCGCGGAACGAGCCCGCCTTGCGATAGGCGGACACGAACGCGTCCTGCACGGCGTCGGCCGCCTCGTCGGGGTCGCCCAGTGTGCGCAGGGCGACGGCCCACATGCGGTCACGGTGCCTCTTGACGATCTCGCTGAACGCGTGTGGATCCCCGTCGATGTGCGCGGTCAGCAGCTCGGCGTCGCTGATCGCCGGCCGCTCCGCTGATGAAGGTGTCTCGGGTGGGGAGTTCACAAGAGGGATTCCTGGTTATGCCGATCCGGGGGAATGGACCACTACCTCATAGATGGTGCCATGAAAGCCGCCCGCATCTGCCGGAAGACGAGTAAACCAGATCAAAACGTACTGACCGGTGGTCGCTTGATCGGGTTTGAGGGTGACCTTCCCGGAGGCGCCCTTCTGCTTGGTGACCGTCTTGAGCGCCGAGAGCTCCGGCGCGTCGCCCACCTTGAGCTCCACGGTCGAGCCGCTCGCGCTGGACAGCGTGGCCACCACGTCGCTGATCTGCACCGGCTTGCCCATGTCGAGCAGCAGGCCGACGCCGTCCTTGAGATTGCCCAGCTCAGCGGTGTTGTAGTTGTCGGTCTTCCAGAACGTGCTCGGCTTGCCGTCGAGCGTCAGCTCGGCGCCGGTGTTCTCCTCCTTGTCGCCCAAGGGGTCGAACGCGATCGCCTTCTTCGGCTTGACCGCCTGCGGCGCCGCCGTGGCGGACGGCGAGGCCGCCGTCGGGGTGCCCTGCGCCTCCTGGCCGCCGTTGCCGGCGCCCAGGCTGCGGCCGATCGTCCACGCGCCGACGCCCACCGCGGCGATGACGAGCAGCACCACGACCGTCATGAGCGCCCGGTTGACCGCGCCGCCGCCCTGCCGGCCGCCGCGCTGCGGGACGGTCAGGTGCTGGATCGCCGGCTGGGGACGCGGGGGCCGCACGTCGGTGTCGAGACCCTCGGACGGCGAGGTGACCGTCACCGAGGGCGGGGAGGACGGGTAGTCGATCGGGATCGGCATCGGCCGCGCGACGCCGGCCAGCGCCTCGGCCACCGCGGCCGGGCTGGTCAGCGCCCCGTGGCCCTTGCGCGACTCGGGCAGGCACGCCTTGACCGTGACCGTGTCGAGGTAGCTCGGCACCCCCGCGGTCACCTGGCGGGGCGTGCAGAAGTGGCCGTCGGTCATGGGGGCGGGCGGCAGGCCGCCCTCCTCCTCGTCGCCCGGCCAGTGGCCGGTCAGACCGGCGTAGAGCAGCCGGCCGAGGCCCTCGGCGTCGTCGAGGGCGGGCTGGTCGGTGGTGAGCCCGGACAGGGCCGCGTCGACCGCGACGCCGAGCACCTTGACGGTGTTGCCGGTCGTCCACACCAGGTGGGACGGGCGCAGGCACAGGTGGTACAGGTCGGCCTCGTGGGCGTGCGCGAGGGCCTCGGCCGCCTCGGCCACCAGCCCGGCCGCACGCTCCGGGTCGAGCGGGCCGCCCGCCACCAGGTCGGTCAGGGTCTCGCCGGTGACCCACTCGCTGACGACGTAGGAGTAGTCCTCCTCCTCGGCGGCGTCGAACACCTGCGTCAGCCGCGGGTCGGTGAGCCGGCTGGCGGCCCGGGCGGCGGTGACGACCTCGTGGACGCGCGGGAAGTCGGGGGAGAAGGTGTGGACGGCGACGGGGCGGGCGAGGATCTCGTCGATCGCCTTCCACAGGGTGGCGCCGTCGGCTTCGCTCACCCGGTCCTCGAGCCGGAAGCGCTCGGCGAGACGGGTGCCGGGTTCGACCGCCGACGTGCTCACTGACTCACTCCGCTCGGCTGATCGTGCGCGTTCATGACTCGACTGGCCCGCGTGGTCGTGTCCCACGTAGGCACGCTATGCCGGGTGGATCCGCCCACGCCCCTCCTGCTTCCATTCGCGCGTGTGGGCACCATGGTAGTGCCGCGCCGGTTCCGCCCGTGTTCCTTACCGTCCCAGCCGTCCGGCAACCATACCGACGATCGAGTTGACCTCGGGGATGCGCATCCGGTGGGCCACGGCGAGGTACAGCAGCATGCCCACGCCGCCTCCGACCACCAGGATGATCACCGAGGTCAGGAAGGTCAACCCGCCGAACGCGATCTGGACCAGCCACACCACGGCCAGCGCCAGCACGGCCGTGGGCAGGGCGGCGAGGTACATCCGGGTCATGGCCATGCCGATCTGCCAGCCGCCGAGCCCCTGGACCCGCCGGGAGGCCAGCCACCAGGCGACGACCGCCCCGAGAGCGTACGCGACGGCGTAGGCGAAGGCCAGTCCCATCACCGTGTAGGCATAGGGCAGCACCTGGTAGAGAATCCACATGAACAGCGCGTTGAGCATGGTCGTGGCCGCGCCGACGTACACCGGGGTGCGGGTGTCGCCGAAGCTGTAGAAGACGCGCAGCAGGAGCTGGAAGACGGCGAACGGAACCAGGCCCAGGCCGTACACCTGGAGGACGTTGCCGATGTAGACGGCGTCCTGCACCGGCGTGGCGCCGTGGGCGTAGATCGGCACGGTGATCGCCGGGCCGAGCACCATCAGCAGCAGCGACACCGGCACCATGATCGAGCCGATGAGCCGCACGCTGGAGCCGAACTCGCTGCGCACGTCGGCGAAGCGGCCCTCGCTCACCGCGCGGCTCATCCGCGGCAGCGCCGCGGTGATCACCGACACGCCGATGACGCCGTACGGGAGCTGGAAGAGCTGGAAGGCGTACGTGTAGGGAGACAGGCCGTGGCCGTCCACGGCGTCTCCGGCCCGGTTGGCCAGGTTGGCGGTCAGCATGAAGCCGAGCTGGGTGACCACCACGTAGCCGATGGTCCAGATGCCCGCCTTGCCCATCTCGCCGAGCCGGGCGTTGCGCAGGCCGAAGCGCGGCGTGAACGTGAACCCGGCCCGGCGCAGCGCCAGCACCAGCACGACCGCCTGGGCCACGATGCCCGCGGTGGTGCCGAGGCCGAGCAGGGCGAGCTGCCCGTCGGTGACGCGCGCGAGGTCCTTGCCCGCGTCGCCGAACACCACGAGATAGGCGATCAGCACGCCGATGACGACGACGTTGTTGAGGACCGGGGCCCACATGGGGGCGGCGAACCGGTCGCGGGTGTTGAGGATGGCGCCCGCCACCGCGCCGATGCCGAAGAAGGCGAGCTGCGGCAGGATGAACCGGGCCAGGGTCACCGCGACGTCGAGCTTCCGGCCGCTCCAGCCCGTCGTGTAGAGGTCGATGAGCAGCGGCGCGGCCACCACGGCCAGTAAGGCGACGACGGCCAGCGCGACCGTGGCGATGGTCAGCAGACGCTGCTCGTAGGCCCGCCCGCCGTCGGGGTCCTCCTTGTGCGCCCGGACGATCATCGGCACCACGACGCTGCTCAGCACACCGAGCAGCAGCAGGTCCAGGATGCTGTACGGGATGGCGTAGGCCGTGTTGTAGGCGTCGCCCATGCCGGCGGTGCCGATGGCCGTGGCCAGCGCCATGGTGCGCACGAAGCCGGTGACCCTCGACACCATGGTGCCCGCGGCCATGACGGCGCTGGCCCGCAGCATGCGGCTCATACGCTCTCACTCTCCCGACTCCTGGCGGCCCGTTCGAGCCGTCGCTGCGATCTGCGCCTGAGGACCCGGGTCACGACCGCGGCGAGCATGACCGTCAGCGCCGCGCCGACGATCACCAGGGCGATGCCGGTGTAGCCGGTGGTCCGGATGATCAGCTTCACCGGCTTGCCGTACGGCTGCCCGTCGGAGGTGCGCAGCTGGACGGTCACGGCCGAGTCGCCGCTGACGCCCGCCGCCGCCTGCATCGGGACCTGGAGGGTGCCGCTCTGGCCGTTGCCGCCGATCACCAGCCTGCGGGACGCCTGGGGCCTGATCTTCAGCAGCTTGGGGGTGTTGGAGGTGACGTCGACGTCGACGGTGATCTCGGCCGGCAGCGAGTTCTTGACGCTGATGGGCACGACGCCGTCGGAGCCGGCCAGGGTGCGTGGCCGGTCGGGGTCGGCGCCGGTGATCGTGATCATGTCCATCCGGGCGTTCACGGCGTCCCTGACCAGTTCGGCCGCGGCGCGTCCGGCCCGGGTCTGGTTGCGCCAGGCGGAGGACGTCAGCCGCAGCACGGCCGCGTCGAAGGCGGACGGCGGCTTGCTCGTGGTGATGAGCGAGGTGAGCTCGGCCTTCTGTGCGATCTCCTTGACCGGGGTCAGGTACTTGCGGCCGAGCTCCTCCTTGCGGTCCTGGTCGGTGTAGGTGAGGCCGGCGCGCTGGGTCTGCGCCGTGCGGACGGCCGTGGTCTTCGGGGCCTTGACGGAGTCGAGCCGGGTGAGCGACAGCCACGGCAGCTCGTTCGCGGTCTTGAGCAGGGCGGAGACGAGCGTGGGATTGGGGTCCCACCGGCGGGAGGGGGCGACGACGATCGACCTCGGGGTGGTCTGCCCCGGCTCGGCCGCGATCATCGCGGTCTCGGCGATGAAGCGCTGGCGGCTCAGCAAGGTCGAGCCGGCGCCGCCACCGGGCTCGAAGAGCCGGCTGAGCGCGGGGTCGGCGACGAGCGCCGTGACCGGGCCGGCGACGCTGTAGAGCGTGGCGGTCGCGTCCGGCGTGACCGCGCCGGGGGCGAAGGCGGTCTGCTGCGTCGTCTGACCGGTCTGGGTGGTCTGCTGGCCCTGCTGCGGCAGGTTGGTGGAGTTGAGCAGGACCTTGCGGACCGGGGCGACGCCCGGCTTGCCGACGGCCAGCAGGTCGAGCGCGTCGGCGTCGAGCAGCCCGGACGCCGGCCAGTTGATCGAGGTCGAGACCTCGGGCCGCAGGAGCTGGGTGGCCCTCTGCCCGCCCAGCTCGATCGCCCGGCCGACCTGCGTGTCGAACCCCTGGTGGGCCAGCGCGGCCACGTCGGGGTCGGCGTACGGGGTGGCGACGACGGGGGAGTCGGCCAGGGCGGTGCGCAGGTCGTTCAGCCACTGGGCCGCCGCGCCGTCGGCCGGCTTCCTGGCCGGGCCGTCCTTACCGGCGACGGTGTACGGCTTGGACATGGCGGTGAGGTCGTCGAGCAGGGCGGCGTCGACGAACCAGGTGACGTCCGGGGGCGCCGTCTTGGCGATCTGGAGCAGGTCGGCGAGCCGGCCCTTGCCGGCCAGGGATGCGCTCAGCTTGTCGTCGGCGAAGGTCGGGTCGTCGGAGTGACGCGGCTGGTCGACGACGCGGTGCGGCTGGTCGATCAACGGCAGGGCGACGGCCAGCTTGTTGCGCACCGGCTTGGGCTGCTGGGGCGCGTACGTGACGAACGTGCGCTGCGTGGCGAGGCGGCGCCATCCGGCCTGCTGGACCTCGATCGCGATCGGGTAGACGCCGAAGCGCGGCGTGCCCGGGGAGGCGAGCTGCGCCGGGGTCAGCGTGAACTCCCACGGCGCCGAGGCGCCCGCCGCCACCGGCGGCACGGTCACCTGGGAGGTGGGGGACACGCTGCCGGGAAGCGTCTGGTCGGTCTGGTCGGCCTGGTAGGTCTCCAGGGCCGCCCGGTCGGGGAGCGGCTGCGTCTGGTAGCGCAGCCGGACGAGCAGGCCCGCCAGATCGCTGCCCGTGTCGTTGCGCAGCGTGCCGGAAACCTTGATCACGTCGGCCGCGCCCTTGGCCCACTCGGGTGTGACGGAGGTCACGGTCAGGACAAGCCCCTGCCTGCCGGCCTGGGCGACGGTCGTCTTCGCGGCAGCCGTGCCCGGCGTCGCCGCGCCCACGGGGGCGAGCAACGCTGCGGAGACGACGGCGAGCAGCGTGGCCTTACGGATCACGCGTCCGCCCGGGCTGGAGTACGGCGCACGCCCGCAATGGTACGGGCTCAGTGCCGCAGCGCGATCGCCTCACGTGATCCCCTGGGTCGGGGAATCCTCAGGTCCACGGTCTTGCCGGAAAGGAGAGACAGCAGGTCGAGGGCCCGCATGCCGACCGCGGTGTGTCGCTCGCCGCTGGCCATGAAGATCGGCTCGGCGTCGCCGGCGAGCCGGTCGTCGACCAGCACCGGGAGCCGGCGTGGCAGCAGCAGCGGGCCCACGAGCCCGGCGGCGTAGTCGGTGGCGGAGTTGACCAGGAACGCGGGGGCGGGCCGCACGTCGCGGGCCCCCAGCAGGGCGCCGACGGCCCCCGGACGCGGTGGCGTGGCGACCGAGGAGACGACGGCGACGACCTCGCGTCCGAGCCTCGTGGTGACCTCGAACACCGTGACCATGACGCACCTCTCGGGCGCGGCGGAGATCGTCGCGGGCAGCTCGTCCACGCGAGTGATGGGACGAGGAAGGCGTACGATCTCATGGTGGACCTGGTGCGCGAGGAGCCAGCGGTGGATCGCGAGGGCGTCCTTCATGAACACGCTCCTTCGTTCCTTGGCCCCCGACGGTCCTCTTGACCGACGGTAACCCGGACCTCATGTGGCCCGGGGGATATGTTCCGGAATCGAAGGACCTACCCAGCTTGTCCGACTCAAATCTGACCGACAACCAGCAGCGGGCCATGACCGACCTGTTCCGTAAGATCGCCCCCGTGGCCGACGAGCTCGGCCGCCTGTTCGCCGACCAGGGCCACGAACTGGCCCTCGTGGGCGGCCCTGTGCGCGACATGCTGCTCGGCCGCCCCGGCAACGACCTCGACCTCACCACCGACGCCCACCCCGAGCGCGTGCTGTCCCTCGTGCGCGACTGGGCCGACTCGGTGTGGACCATCGGCATCGACTTCGGCACGGTCGGCGTGCGCAAGGGCGGCTGGCTGATCGAGATCACGACGTACCGGAGCGAGTCCTACGACCCCAAGTCGCGCAAGCCGGAGGTCATGTACGGCGAGACGTTGGAGGCCGACCTGGAGCGGCGCGACTTCGCGGTCAACGCGATGGCCGTGCGCCTGCCCGGTCACGAGTTCGTGGACCCGTACGGCGGCCTCGGTGACCTGGCGGCGCGGCGGCTGCGCACGCCGGGCCCGGCCGAGCGGTCCTTCGGCGACGACCCGCTGCGCATGCTGCGCGCCGCGCGCTTCGCCTCCCAGCTCGGTTTCACCGTGGACGACGCCGCCGTCGAGGCGATGACGTCGATGGCCGAGCGCATCGAGATCGTCTCGGCCGAGCGCATCCGCGACGAGCTGAACAAGCTGGTCTCCGGCGCCTACCCCCGCGAGGGCCTGCGGCTGCTGGTCGACACCGGCCTGGCCCAGCACGTGCTGCCCGAGCTGCCCAGGCTGCGCCTGGAGATCGACGAGCACCACCGGCACAAGGACGTCTACGAGCACACGCTGACCGTGCTCGACCAGGCGATCGCCCAGGAGGAGGACGGCCGGGCCGACCCCATCCTGCGCTGGGCGGCGCTCATGCACGACATCGGCAAGCCGAAGACGCGCCGCCACGAGCCGGGCGGCCGGGTCTCCTTCCACCACCACGAGGTGGTCGGCGCCCAGCTGACCAAGAAGCGCATGGCCGAGCTGAGGTTCCCCAAGGACGTCGTGGCCGACGTGTCCCGGCTGGTGGAGCTGCACCTGCGCTTCCACGGCTACGGCACGGGCGAGTGGACCGACAGCGCCGTGCGCCGCTACGTGCGCGACGCGGGCCACCTGCTCACCCGCCTGCACAAGCTCACCCGGGCCGACTGCACGACCCGCAACAAGCGCAAGGCGGCGGCCCTGTCGCGCACCTACGACCAGCTAGAGGAGCGCATCGCCCGGCTGGCCGACGAGGAGGAGCTGGCCAAGATCCGCCCGGAGCTCGACGGCAACGACATCCAGCGCATCCTCGGCGTCGGGCCCGGCCCGGTCGTGGGCCAGGCCTACAAGTTCCTGCTGGAGCTGCGTCTGGACAAGGGCGTCATCGGCACCGAGGCGGCCACCGAGGCGCTGCTGGAGTGGGCCAGGGACAACGGCCTGACCTCCTCCTGAAAGGGACCGAAGGACGGTCAGGAGGACGAGGGCGTGGGCACCGGGGGCCGCACGATCAGGCGGTAGACCAGCGCGGCCACCGGGTAGCCCAGCGTGATGATCGCCACGGCGAGGTAGGACTTGCCGTCGGGCGGCAGGATGGCCGCGGACAGCGCCGCCGCGAGCACGTACATGCCGTTGAACAGCATGTCGTAGATCGAGAAGGCCCGGCCCAGGTAGGCGTCCTCGACGTCGCGCTGCACGGCCGTGTCGGCGCAGATCTTGACGCTCTGACCGGCGAGGCCCAGCACGAAGCCGGCCACCGGCAGCCCCCACTCCTGGAACGGTGTGATCAGCGCCCCCGCGAGCACGCCCGCCGCGGTCAGCGCCATCGGCACCCACCGCTCCAGCGTGAACCGCTCGGTGGCCCACGGCGTGAGGACGACGGCGAGGGTGTAGCCCACACCGGAGGTGGCGACCACCACGCCGATGCCGCGCAGGGCCGCCTCGGCGTCGCCGTCGGTGAAGTGGTAGCGGTACAGGATGATGCCGAGCGCGGTCGCCATGCCGTACAGGAAGCGGTGGGCGGCCATCGCGCCCATCGTGGCGGCTGCCCTGCGGTGCCCCGCCAGGTGCCGGGCGCCGTCCACGAGGCCCCCGAGGACGTGCCGGACCGCCTCGCGCGCCTGCGGCCGGTCCGGGTCGTAGGAGGGGCCGAGCAGCGAGCGCTCCATCGTGCGCGCGATCAGCGCGCTCAGCCCGAACACCACGCCCGAGACGACGAGCAGCAGCGCCGTGCCGTACGCGCCGCCGCCGAACACCTCGCGCAGCAGGAAGCCCAGCCCGGCGCCCACGAACGTCAGGGCGGTGCCGGAGGTGGGGGTGACGGCGTTGGCCGCCATCAGCCGCTCGGGCGGCACGACGTGCGGCAGGGAGGCGCCGAGCGCCGCCAGGAAGAACCGGTTGACCCCGAGCACGCCGAGCGCCGCGGCGTAGAACAGCGGCTCGGGCGCGCCGGCCGCGAGCAGGCCCGCGGCGGCGAGGAGCAGCGTGCCGCGCACCAGCGGCGCGATCACCAGGATCTGCCGTCGTGACCAGCGGTCGATGAAGACGCCCACGAAGGGGCCGAGCACGCTGTACGGGAGGAACAGCACGGCGAGGCCCGCGGCCACGGCCAGCGCGGTGGTCTGCTTCTCGGGGCTGAAGAAGGCGAATCCCGTCACGCCGAACTGGAAGATCCCGTCGGAGAACTGGGAGACCAGCCGGGTGCCGAACAGCCGGCGGAAGTCCCGGCCCTTCAGGACTATCCGGAGATCGGCGACGAACGACACGCAGTCAGCCTAGTCCCGTGCCGGACCTTCCCGGGCGCGGGGAGTTGGCGCCGCAGGTGGCCGAACCCGGTCCTGACCACGGACATGATCACGTACGCTTCGTAGCGTGACGACTGATGAACTGGTGGTGCTGGTCGACGACGAGGGCCGGGCCATCGGCACCGCGCCCAAGACGTCGGTGCACGGCCGGGAGACCCCGCTCCACCTGGCCTTCTCCAGCTACGTCTTCGACGGCGACGGCCGCGTGCTGCTGACCAGGCGCGCCGACCACAAGCTGACCTGGCCCGGCGTGTGGACCAACAGCTGCTGCGGCCATCCGCTGCCGGGCGAGCCGCTCGACCGCGCCGTCACCCGCCGGCTCTCCTACGAGCTGGGCCTGAGCGTCGAGCACGCCGACCTGGTGCTGCCCACGTTCGCCTACCGGGCCGTCATGGGCAACGGCGTCGTGGAGCACGAGCTGTGCCCCGTCTACCGCGTCACGGCCGAGGCCCCGGCGGTGTCCAACCCGGAGGAGGTGGGGGACACGCGGTGGATGCCGTGGCAGGAGTTCGCCGCGCGCGTGCTGGAGGGAGAGCTGGCCATCTCGCCGTGGTGCGCCGAACAGGTGCCGCTCCTGGTCGGGCTCGGCCCCGACCCGATGGCCTGGCCCACGGCCGCCGAGGCCGAGCTGCCGCCCGCGGCCCGGGTCGCCACCGGCTGACGCCTTGGGGCGCCACCGGCGCACGTCCTTGGGGGCGCCACCGGTTGACGCCCTGACCCCGGCGACGGCCCGCCGGACGCCGTGACGGCGGCCGGCCCCGTGCGGGGCCGGCCGCCGTCTCCCTGGAATTCCTCAGCCACGTGCGGCGACTGGGGCCTCCTCGGCTGTGCCGTGACAGGGATTTACCTGTCGACCTCGCCGCGGATGAACTTCTCGACGTAGTCGCGCGCCTCCTCGTCGGAGTACTGCTCGGGCGGCGACTTCATGAAGTACGACGACGCGCTGAGGATCGGGCCGGCGATGCCCCGGTCGAGGGCGATCTTGGCCGCGCGCACCGCGTCGATGATGATGCCGGCCGAGTTGGGCGAGTCCCACACCTCGAGCTTGTACTCCAGGTTGAGCGGGGTGTCGCCGAACGAGCGGCCCTCCAGGCGGATGTAGGCCCACTTGCGGTCGTCGAGCCACGGCACGTGGTCCGACGGGCCGATGTGCACGTCGGCCTTGCGCATCTCGTGCGGGATCTGCGAGGTGACCGACTGGGTCTTGGAGATCTTCTTCGACTGGAGCCGCTTGCGCTCCAGCATGTTCATGAAGTCCATGTTGCCGCCGAAGTTGAGCTGGTACGTGCGCAGCAGCTCGACCCCGCGGTCCTCGAACAGCTTGGCCAGGACGCGGTGCGTGATGGTGGCGCCGACCTGCGACTTGATGTCGTCGCCGACGATCGGCACACCGGCCTGCGTGAACTTCTCGGCCCACTCGGGGTCGGAGGCGATGAAGACCGGCAGCGCGTTGACGAAGGCGACCTTGGCGTCGATCGCGCACTGCGCGTAGAAGCGGTCGGCCTCCTCGGAGCCCACGGGCAGGTAGGAGACCAGGACGTCGACCTGGTTGTCGCGGAGCACCTGGACGACGTCCACGGGCTCCTCGTCCGACTCCTCGATGATCTCGCGGTAGTACTCGCCCAGACCGTCGAAGGTGTGGCCGCGCTGGACGACCACTCCCGTCGGAGGCACGTCCGTGATCTTTATGGTGTTGTTCTCGCTGGCGACGATCGCCTCGGAGAGGTCACGGCCGACCTTCTTGGCGTCCACGTCGAAGGCGGCGACGAACTCGACGTCGCCCACGTGGTAGTCGCCGAACTTCACGTGCATCAGGCCAGGCACCCGGACGGCCGGGTCGGCGTCCTTGTAGTAGTGAACGCCCTGGACCAGTGACGCAGCGCAGTTGCCGACACCGACAATGGCCACGCGAACCGAACCCATCGCACTCGCTCCCTTACTCATCAGTTGACGTGGTATCTCTCTCGGGCTCTTGCGACGCCCGTCTCTCTGTCGCGATCAGCTCGTTCAGCCAACGCACCTCGCGTTCGACCGATTCGAGTCCGTGACGCTGCAACTCCAGCGTGTAGCTGTCCAGGCGCTCCCTGGTGCGGGCCAGGGCGGTGCGCACGCTGTCCAGGCGCTCCTCCAGGCGGCTGCGGCGGCCTTCGAGGATGCGCAGGCGCACCTCGGCCTCCGTGTGCCTGAAGAAGGCGAAGTGGACGCCGAAGCTCTCGTCCTCCCACGCCGACGGACCGGCCTGGGTGAGCAGCTCGTGCAGCCGCTCCTTCCCCTCCGCCGTCAGCTTGTAGACGATCTTCGATCGGCCGCCCACGATCGTGGCCGGAGCCGGCTGCTCCTCGGCGATGAGGCCCTGGGCGAGCAGCGACCGCAGGCAGGGGTAGAGCGACCCGTAGGAGAACGCGCGGAACATCCCCAGCAGAGCGTTGAGCCGTTTGCGCAGCTCATAGCCGTGGAGCGGGGTTTCGTGCAACGACCCGAGCACGGCCAGCTCCAGCACTCTGCCTTGTCCGCCGGCCACCGGAACCGCCTCCTCTCGCGTCGATGTATCGAGTCGATACATCCTGAGGATACGTCGGTTCGCTATATCGCGGCAACGAGCGACTTTGCCAAGTCGTTGGGAGCAATCACCAAAAAGCCGTAGTCTGGCGCTCATGTGGTCACAGAGAAGGGTGGTGGATTGCGGCCTCGCGGAGAGAGGAGTGGTCCACGACCCGCGGTCCGGGCATCGCTCGCCCGGCGAGGTGTGTGACGCACAGCCGTATCTCCTTCGCGCCGCCCGGCAGTTCGGCGAACCGACCGAACGCCTATGCCCGGTGTGCGAAAGGCGGAACGTCACCAACGTGACCTATGTCTACGGGGATTCCCTGGGACGGCATGCGGGTCAGGCAAAGGCGACGTCAGATCTCGTCGAAATGGACCATGATGACGACGAGTTCCGCGTGTACGTCGTCGAGGTCTGTCAAGGTTGCTCTTGGAACCACATGACGGTCTCGTTCGTCCTCGGCAACGGACCGCCGGATCTCGTCGGCCGAGAGTAGAGACCGAAGGCGGACAAGGCGCCCACGCCCATCCGCCGTGCTATCCGACGACGATGCGAGGACGCGTTGAGTTACAGCCATGACGAGGGGACGGCCCGCCAGGGGAGACGCCGTCGCGCCAGCTCATCCCGTTCCGTTCCCCAGTCCCAGACGCCGCAAACCGGCGACCCCGGCTGGGAGTCCGCACAGCCTCAGCGTCGTCCGGAGGCCGCCTACGAGGACACCGGCGCCATGGCCGCGCAGTCGTACGAGCAGCCGTACGAACCCGTCAGGCGTGCGCCCGCCCGGCGCGGTCCCGCCGGGCCCCCGCCCGCGACCGCTGCCACCGGGATGCCCCCCGAGCCCGGCACGCGCGTGTCCGGGCGCCGTGAGGGACGGCGGCGCAGCGAGCAGGAGACGATGATCAGCCAGGCGCCGCGCCGTGCCCGCGGCCGTGGCTCAGGCGGCGACGGCGGTCCCAGCGGTCCCGGCGGTCCCGGCGAGCCCCCGGGCAAGAGCGGCGGCGACAAGCCGGCCTGGCGCAGGTTCCTGCCGAGCTGGAAGATCGTGCTGGCCGGCTTCGCGGTCGTCACCGCCGGCGTCTTCGGCATGATCGCCGTGGCCTACGCCAACATGCCCATGCCGAGCGAGGACCAGGTCCAGGACTCGGTCGACGACATGGGCAGTGTCATCTACTACGCCAACGGCAAAGACGTCCTCGCCAAGCTGGGCACCAAGCGCGTCCCCGTGGAGATCAACCAGATCCCGCGGCATGTCCAGGACGCGGTCATCGCCGCCGAGAACAGCTCGTTCCGCGAGGACTCCGGGATCTCCTTCTCCGGCATGGTCCGCTCCGTGTTCAGCACGGTCTCCGGCGCGCAGGTGCAGGGCGCCTCCACCATCACCCAGCAGATGGCCCGCAACTACTACGACGGCCTCTCCCAGGAGCGCACCGTCGAGCGCAAGATCAAGGAGATCTTCGTCGCGGTCAAGCTGAACAAGCAGCTCAGCAAGGACCAGATCCTCAGGCAGTACCTCAACACCATCTACTTCGGGCGCGGCGCGTACGGCATCGGCGCGGCGGCCAAGGAGTTCTTCGGCAGCAAGACGTCCGTCGCGAAGCTGACCCCCGAGCAGGGCGCCTACCTGGCCGGCCGCATCCAGAACCCCGACGCGTTCGACCGGGCCGAGATCGCGGGCAACATGAAGCCCACCGAGGGCCGCTACGCCTACGTGATCGGGCAGATGGCCAAGCTCGACCCCAAGGCGTACGGGAGCCTGCCGTCCAAGTCGCCGACGTCGCCCAAGCGCGTCAAGGTCAACAACAGGGACTACTACAAGGGCCTGACCGGCTACATGGTCGAGGCTGTCACGAACGAGCTGAAGAACAAGTACGGGATCACCGAAGAGGACGTCAAGACCGGTGGCTACCGGATCACCTCGACGTTCGACAAGAACCTCATGCTGGCCGCCAAAGAGGCCGTCAACAAGCACACCGCCGGCCTGACCGGCGAGATCAACGCCACCCTGGCCGCCGTCGACCCGCGTAACGGCCGGATCATCGCCTTCTACGGCGGCGACGACTACGAGAAGGACTCCTGGGACGACGCCTTCCTGTCGCAGAAGCAGGCCGCCTCGGCGTTCAAGCCCTACGTGCTCGCGGCGTGGCTCGACTCCGGCTACAGCCTCAGGAGCTACCTGCCGGCCAAGGGGCCGATCAAGCTTGAGGGCACCACCCCGATCGACAACGACCACGCCTCCAGCTCGTCCTCGATCGACGTCGTCAACGCCACGGCCAACTCGGTCAACACGGCCTTCGCCAAGATGGGGGAGAAGGTCAGCCTCGACAAGGTCATCGAGATCGCCAGCCGCGCCGGCATCAGCAAGGAGCGGCTGGAGGACGCCAGGAACCGCCACCACTACCTGATCACGATCGGCTCCGGCCAGGTGACCGCGGTGGAGCAGGCCGGTGGCTACTCGATCTTCGCCAACGCCGGCAGGCACTACGACAACCACGTCATCATCGAGGTCAAGGACCGCAACAACCGGGTGAAGTACCGGGAGAAGAAGACCTACACCCAGGTAATCGCCCCGGACGCCGCCGCCGACGCCACCGTCGCCCTCCAGGCCGTCGTCAAGCAGGGCACCGGCCGCAACGCCGCCCTCTACGACCGGCCCGTCGCCGGCAAGACCGGCACCAACAACCAGAACAAGGAAGCCTGGTTCGTCGGCTTCACCCCGCAGCTGTCCACCGCGGTCGGCATGTTCCGCCAGGAGTGCCGGACCAAGCCCACGGGCGGCAAGGTCGTCCAGCCGGTCAACGACACCTGCCCGTGGTGGCGGGGGAAGAACCCGGCCAAGGAGAAGAAGTACACGCCGCAGAAGCCGTACACCAGCCCGTACGAGGTGCCCCTGGGCAACGCGTTCCAGGGCGCCACCTACCCCGCGGCCATCTGGAAGTCGTTCATGACCGAGGCCATGAAGGGCCAGAAGGTCGAGCAGTTCCCGGCCCGCGTCGACACCGGCGTCTCCGAGAACCTCGCGCCCAAGCCCGTGCCCACGCCCACGGCCACCAAGGGCCCGGACGAGGAGCAGCCGGACGACGTGAGCTGCGTCATGGACCCGTGCGACGACGACAGCGGCCGCATCATCACCATCGACCCGAACGAGAACGACGGCTTCGAAGAGGACAACGGCCTGCTCGGCGGTGGGCAGGATCCTGGTATGCCGCCGTACGAGTACGAGCAGCCCGAGACGATGCCCACGGGGCGCGAGCAGTGGTGAAGACGGACCCGGTAGGGGACGACGCGGTGGACGAGCCGGTCCATCGTCCGCCGCTCTTCGCGCGCGCCGTGCCGTACCTGCCCCTGGCGCTGTTCGCGGCGCTGGGGGCGAGCCTGGCGTACGTCTTCAGGCTGCCGTGCCGTACCGGTGGGTGGAACGACCAGGTCAGCACGTACACCAACTTCTGCTACACCGACATCTACCCCCTGTACTTCGACCGGCAGCTCGCCACGCAGAGCCCGTACTTCGCCGACGTGCCGTTCGACAAGCAGGTCGAGTACCCCGTCGTGCTCGGCGAGGTCATGCAGGTCTTCAGCCGGATCGCCCGCTGGCTGGAGCTCGACCCCGTCCAGCAGGCCGTCCGCTTCTACGACGGCACGGTCTTCTTCCTCGGCCTCTGCCTGGTCGCCGGGGTGGTGCTGATGGCCGCCGTCGCCGGGCCCACCCGGCGCTGGGACGCCCTGTGGTACGCGCTCGCGCCCTCGGTGATCCTGGCCGCGTACATCAACTGGGACCTCGTCGCCGGCGCGCTGTCGATGGGCATGCTGCTGGCCTGGGCGCGGCACCGGCAGGTTGCGGCCGGCGTGCTGCTCGGGCTGGCGATCGCGACGAAGTTCTACCCGCTGATGTTCGCCGGCGCGCTGTTCCTGCTCACGCTGCGCACCGGGCGCTGGCGGCCGTTCCTGGTCACGATGGGGTCCGCCGTGGCCGCGTGGCTGGTCGTCAACGTGCCGTTCATGGTGCTCGCCTGGGACGGCTGGCGGCGCTTCTACGTCTTCTCGCAGGAACGCGGCGTGGACTGGGGCTCGCCCTGGCTGTTCTTCCAGAGCAAGGGCTGGCCGATCCTCGGCGAGGCCGACGTCAGCACGCTGGGCATGGCGTCGCTCGCCCTGCTCTGCCTGGGCATCGCGGTGCTCACCCTGGCCGCGCCGCGGCGGCCCCGGCTGGCGCAGATCTGCTTCCTCGCCCTGGCCGCCTTCATGATGACGAACAAGGTGTGGTCGCCGCAGTTCGTGCTCTGGCTGGTGCCGTTCGCGGTGCTGGCCCGGCCCAACTGGAAGCCGCTCGTCCTCTGGCAGCTCGCGGAGATGTGGTACTTCTTCGCCATCTGGCTCTACCTGCTCTCCCAGTCGCCGCTCAGCCGTGACGACCTGGGCATCGGCGACGACACGTACTTCACCGCCGTCTGGGGCCGGGTGATCACCATCGTGGTGATGATGGCGTTCGTGGTGCGCGACATCCTGCGCCCGCACAAGGACGTCGTCCGGCGGGCGGGCGTCGACGACCAGGGCGGCGGCGTGTTCGACGACGCCCCCGACCGGTTCACGCTCGTCCCGTCGTACCGGTGATCACCCGCTCGGCGGCGCGCGACGCGCTGCTGGTCTGGTTCGGCTCGCGGGCCGGTCTGCTGGTCGCGACACTGCTCGGGTCGGCGCTGAACGCCTACGTGGCCCGCTGGAAGCAGTGGGACGCGGGACTGTTCGTCGTCATCGCCCAGTACGGCTACGACGGCGACCCCGCCAAGCCGCCGGACGCGGGGCTGCCCGCGTTCTTCCCCGGGCTGCCCGCGGTGTTACGCCTGGTCCACCTGGTGGTGCCCGACTGGACGGCGTGCGGGCTGATCGTGTCGCTGGTCGCCGGGGCGGTGGCCATGGTGGCGCTGGCGCGGCTGGCCGAGCTGGAGGGCGCGCCGGGCTGGATGGCGGTGCTCGCGCTGCTGCTGTTCCCCACGGCCGTGTTCCTGGCCGCGGGCTACAGCGAGTCGCTGTTCCTCGCGTTCGCGATCCCGGCATGGCTGGCCGCCCGGCGCGGGCAGTGGACGGGGGCCGTCGTGCTCGCCGCCGGCGCGTCGTGCGTGCGCATCACCGGGCTGTTCCTGGCGGTCGCCCTGGTCGTCGAGTACGTCCTCCACCGGCGTACCCGGGAGCTGCCGTCACCGCCGGCCCCGTGGCCGCTGCTGGCCGTGCCGTTCCTGCCGCTGGCGTTCTACTCGTACTTCCACTACAGCCGCTCCGGCGACTGGCTGGCCTGGAAGCACGCGCAGGAGGCCGGCTGGGGCAGGGAGACGGTCTGGCCGTGGGAGTCGTGGATCACGACCTGGCACGCGGCGCTCGGGCGCGACGACTTCGCGGTGGCGTTCCGCATGGAGCTCGCCGGAGCCGTGCTGGCGGTGGCCGCGCTGGTGTGGCTGGCCGCGCGGCGCCGGTGGAGCGAGGTCGTCTACACCGGGTTCCAGGCCGCGGCCCTCATGACGTCGGCGTACTACCTGTCGATCCCGCGCTCGCTCCTGCTGTGGTTCCCCCTGTGGACGGCCGTCGCGGCGCTGGGGGCGCGGCGGCCGTGGACTCTCGTGGTGTACGGCCTGGTCGCGGGGCCGCTCATGGTGCTGAACGCGGTCCGCTTCCTCACCGGCGCGTGGGCCGGCTGACTGCGCGGCGGTGCCCCATACCCACTTTCGTGGCCCGGTAATCCAGGGAAGTTATCCACAGGCTGTGTATTTCCGATCTCCGGGGCTCCCTATGGCGGCTTCCTAGAGGTTCTCGCGCAGGAACGCGATGTCGGCCGCCTGGCCCTCGGCCGGGGTCTCCACCACGATCGGCGCGCCCGCCGCCCGGCACACCGCGAGGATCAGCTCCGGGTCGATCTGCCCCTGGCCGAGGTTGGCGTGCCGGTCGGCGCCCGAGTCGAACGCGTCGCGCGAGTCGTTGCAGTGGACCAGGTCGATCCGGCCGGTGATGGCCTTGACCCGGTCCACCAGGTCCACCAGCTCCTCGCCGCCCGCGTGCGCGTGGCACGTGTCGAGGCAGAAGCCCACGTCGAACCCGTCGAGCGCGTCCCACAGCCGCGCGATGCGCTCCAGCTTGCGCGCCATCGCGTTGCCGCCGCCCGCGGTGTTCTCGATGAGCACCGGGATCGGGCACTCCAGCCGCTCGAACACCTTGCGCCAGTTGTCGAAGCCCGCCTGTGGATCGTCGCTCTTGTTCACGTGGCCGCCGTGGACGATCAGGCCCTTGGCGCCCAGGCCGGCCGCCGCCTCCAGGTGCTGGGCGAGCAGCTTGCGGCTCGGGATCCGGATCCGGTTGTTGGTCGTCGCCACGTTGACGAGGTACGGGGCGTGGATGAAGACGTCGACGCCCTCCACCGGCTTGTCCGGCAGCACCGGCTTGGCGTAGCCCTGGGGGTCGCCGAGGAAGAACTGCACCACCTCGGCCCCGACCGCGGCGGCGTGAGCGGCGGGATCGTCCTGGCCGACGTGAGCTCCGATGCGCACCATGTCACCGAGCCTATCCGTTTGCCGTACCCCGGCCAGGGAAGTCGCCAGGCACCCCCTACCCGAGGAGAACGCATATGAGCCGGTGGCGATTGCGCTCGTTGATCGTCCTCATCTACGTCGTGATAGGCATCTACGTCGCCTGGGTGTACGACTACATCACCCCGGCGATCCTCAAGGACATCGCCGAGGCGTTGCTCGCGGTCTTCCTCTGGTTCCTCGTCCTGCTGGGCGTGGACCTGCACATCGGAGGATGACCCCATATCGAAAGGACGGTCCCGGTGGCTCCCGGGACCGTCCTCACGCGTTCGGATCCGGTCGGGGGCTCAGGGAAGGAAACCGCCGCGGGCGATGCCGAGGGCCACGCCCACGAACGACGCCACGATCCCGACGATGTTGAGGGCTCGCTGGGGGGTCGTGACGGAGACGTACTGGGAGTAGAGGCCCGTCCCGAAGCCGAGGGTGCCCGCCCACGAGGCGACGACGTGACCGCCGGGGAGGAACGCCGCGACGAAGGCCGTCAGGCCGCAGACCACCGTGACGACCGCCAGGGCGTTCTCCACCGGATGGGCCCGTCCGTCACTGTTGAGCGAGAGCCTGAACCGCTGGTTGTCGGAAGGTTGGAGGATGTGTGGCACAACTATCACCCCCTGGTTTCCTACAGGCCTTCCCACATGGACTCGGCTGGTAACCTGGTCAGGCTGCGTTGTGATGGGTGACCCGTCACCCCCGGGTGCCGAAAGGGGCACCGGGGCCCGTACGTCAGCGTCCTCCTGTCACGGCAGAGTGTCGTGACCGCAAGAGTCCAGAGGAGGTTGGAGTCCCGCATGCGTCGTTACGAAGTAATGGTCATTCTGGACCCTTCGCTCGATGAGCGCACTGTCGCGCCGTCCCTCGACCAGTTCCTCACCGTGGTCCGCAACGACGGCGGCACCGTGGAGAAGGTCGACGTCTGGGGCCGTCGCCGTCTCGCCTACGACATCGACAAGAAGTCGGAAGGCATCTACGCCGTCATCGACCTGTCCGCGGAGCCCGCGACGGTCAAGGAGCTCGACCGCCAGATGAACCTCAACGAGGGCATCCTGCGCACCAAGGTTCTCCGCCCCGACGTGCACTAAGCAGCTCGTCGCCCGGCTTTTTGTCGGGCGTCGGCCGTACTCTGAGCCGTAACCCAAAGCGAAGGCGTGCAGGAAGGCGAGCGCTGGCCATGGCAGCAGGCGACACCGTAATCACCATCGTCGGCAATCTTGTCGACGACCCCGAGCTGCGCTTCACCCCGACGGGGCAAGCGGTGGCCCGGTTCCGCATCGCGTCCACTCCGCGGTTCATGGATCGTCAGACCAACGAGTGGAAGGACGGCGAAAGCCTCTTCCTGACCTGCAACGTGTGGCGGCAGGCGGCGGAGAACGCCGCCGAGAGCCTCCAGCGCGGCATGCGGGTCATCGTTCAGGGGCGGCTCAAGCAGCGGTCCTACGAGACCAAGGAAGGCGAGAAGCGCACCGTCTACGAGGTCGAGGTCGACGAGGTCGGCCCGTCTCTGCGCAACGCCACCGCCAAGGTCAACCGCACCACCCGTCAGGGCGGCGGCGGTGGCGGCGGCTTCGGTGGCGGCCCGGCCGACGACCCGTGGGCCTCCGCGTCGCCCGCCCCGCCCCAGGGCGGCGGCGGCTTCGGCGGTGGCGGCGGTGGCGGCGGCTACCAGGGCGGCGGCCAGCAGAGCGGCGGCTTCGGCGGCGGCGGCGACTTCAGCGACGAACCGCCTTTCTAATCCCAGTCCACAAGCCCGAGACCATTCCCGCTTCAACGGCGGGGCTCTGAAAGGAGCACCACGATGGCCAAGCCGGCACTGCGCAAGCCCAAGAAGAAGGTTTGCCTGTTCTGCCACGACAAGATCTCCTACGTCGACTACAAGGACACGGCGCTGCTGCGGAAGTTCATCTCCGACCGCGGCAAGATCCGTGCGCGCCGGGTGACGGGCAACTGCACCCAGCACCAGCGCGACGTGGCGACCGCGATCAAGAACGCCCGTGAGGTGGCTCTGCTGCCTTACACGAGCACCGCGCGCTAAGGAGGTCTGACGACATGAAGCTCATCCTCACCAACGAGGTCTCCGGCCTCGGCGCCCCCGGCGACGTCGTCGAGGTCAAGGACGGCTACGGCCGTAACTACCTCATCCCGCGCGGCTACGCCATGCGCTGGACGCGTGGCGCGGAGAAGCAGATCGAGTCCATCAAGAAGGCTCGTGACGCGCGCGAGATCCGCGACCTGGGCACCGCCAAGGAGGTCGCCGGCCAGCTCCGCGCCCTGCGCGTGCGCCTGACCACCCGCGCGGGCGACTCCGGCCGCCTGTTCGGCTCGATCACCACGGGCGACGTCGCCGATGCCGTCAAGGCAGCCGGCGGCCCGCTGCTCGACCGCCGCCGCATCGAGATCGTCAACCCGATCAAGAGCGTCGGCAGCCACAAGGTCAGCGTCAAGCTGCACCCTGAGGTGTCGGCCTCGCTCGACGTCGAGGTCGTCGCCGGCTGACGCCGGGCACGCCTGTCGTACGGCCCCCACTCCCTTGGCGGAGCGGGGGCCGTACGCGTCTCCGGCACCGGCTCGCCCGCTGTCGGGCGTCAGCCCTCCTCCGCGCTCACCCCGCGAGCTTCACGGGCGGCCCCCTTCTTCCCGGGGACCCCGGACCACCGCGTTCCGGCCTCAGGGGTGCCGACGGCGGCCCTCGCCCTCCCTGCCCTGGCCTCGCCCTGGCCGCTCTGGCCCCGCCCTGCCTTCATCCGCCCGGGCGGCCCTGCACCTGGTACGGGAAGAGAGGCCGGGAACGGGAGAGAGCCCGGTATGGACGGTATGAGCCCAGGTGGCGGCGTATTTCCTAGCGGGGCAGCGTACAATCGGCTCGTTCTTCCCCGCGTTCCCCTGGAGGCACCACCCATGGTCCGTCCCTCGACGCTGCTCGCGCTGGGCGCCCTCGCCGCGGCCGTCGCGTGCGCACCCGTCGACAACACGGCGACCAGCACCGGCCCGAGCGCCGCCACGGCGGCCACGGCGTGCACCAAGGACCAGCTCAAGCTCGTCAACGCGGGCAAGCTGACCATCGGCACCGACAAGCCCGCCTACGAGCCGTGGTTCAAGGACGACGATCCCGCCAACGGCCAGGGGTTCGAGAGCGCGGTGGCGTTCGCCGTCGCCGGTGAGCTCGGCTTCGACCGCGACGAGGTGCAGTGGAGCACGGTCAAGTTCGACTCGGCCTTCGCCCCGGGCGCCAAGCAGTTCGACTTCGACGTCAACCAGGTGTCGATCACCCCCGACCGGGCCAAGGCGGTGGACTTCAGCCACGGCTACTACACGGTCAAGCAGGCCGTGGTGGCGCTGGGCGACGGCAAGTACGCGGGGGCCAAGACGCTGGCCGACCTCAAGAACGCCAAGATCGGCGTGCAGGTCGGCACCACCTCGCTCGACGCGGTCAAGAACGTCGTGAAGCCCGCCGACGACCCCAACGTCTACAACGACCAGGTCGACGCCATCAACGCGCTGAAGAACAAGCAGGTCGACGCCATCGTCGTGGACCTGCCGACGGCTTTCTACGTCACGGCCGCGCAGGTGGAGGGCTCCAAGATCGTCGGCCAGTTCGGTGCGACGGGCGGCACGCCCGAGGAGTTCGGCCTGGTCATGGAGAAGGACAGCCGGCTCAAGACGTGCGTGGACAAGGCCGTGGACGCGCTGAAGTCCAAGGGCGAGCTGGCCAAGATCGAGCAGCAGTGGCTCGGCTCGGCCGCCGGCGCGCCCGAGCTGGGCTGACGAGCGCCGCGTACGTCCATGACTGACATGCCAGCGGGCCCGGTCTGGGTCAAGAGCGAGCGGCAGGTGGAGCGGGAGCGGGTCCGCAGGGCGCGGGCCCGCCGCTCCGCGTCCATCGCCACGGCCTCCACGGTCGTCTTCGTCGTCCTCGCCGTGTGGGTGGTCACGCAGTCGCCGGGCTGGCCGCGCGTCCAGGACACGTTCTTCAACCCGGAGCACTTCGCCCGGGCGCTGCCCGACGTGGTCAGCGGCTTCTGGCTGAACGTCAAGATCTTCCTGTTCGCCGAGCCGCTCATCCTGCTCGTGGGCCTGCTGGTGGCCCTGGTCAGGTCGACCAGGACGGCCGCCCTGTTCCCGGTGCGGGCCCTCGCCACGCTGTACGTCGACACCTTCCGCGGCGTGCCGACGCTCCTCGTCATCTACATGGTCGGCTTCGGCCTGCCCGCGCTGCGCCTGCAGGGCATCCCGACCGACCTGACCACGCTCGGCGTCATCGCGCTGACGCTCTCGTACGGCGCGTACGTGGCCGAGGTGTTCCGCTCGGGCATCGAGTCGGTCCACCCGAGCCAGGTGGCCGCCGCCCGCTCGCTCGGGCTCAGCCACGGCAAGACCATGCGCTTCGTGGTGCTGCCGCAGGCCACCCGCCGGGTTGTGCCGCCCCTGCTGAACGACTTCATCTCGCTGCAGAAGGACACCGCGCTCGTGTCCACGCTGGGCGTGCTGGAGGCGCTGCGGCAGGCGCAGATCTACGCCTCCGGCAAGTTCAACTACACGGCCTACCTGGTGGCCGCGCTGCTGTTCATCCTGCTGACGATCCCGATGGCCCGGTTCACCGACTACCTGGCCGAGCGCACGCGGAGGAGGCGCGGGGCATGAACCTGCTGACCATCGAGGGCGTGTGGAAGAACTTCCACGGCCACAGCGTGCTGCGCGGCATCGACCTGGAGGTGCGCCCGCACGAGGTGGTCAGCCTGATCGGCGCGTCCGGCTCGGGCAAGTCCACGCTGCTGCGCTGCGTCAACCTGCTGGAGACCGTGGACGACGGCACGATCCTGCTGGAGGGCCGGGACGTCACCGACCCGCGGGTGAACGTGGACGAGGTGCGCCAGCGGCTCGGCATCGTCTTCCAGGCGTTCAACCTGTTCCCGCACATGACCGTGCTCGACAACATCACGCTGGCGCCGCGTCAGGTGCACAAGGTGCCGAGGGAACGGGCCGAGGAGGAGGCCCACGCGCTGCTCACCCGGTTCGGGCTGGCGCACAAGGCCACGTCGTACCCCGATCAGCTCTCCGGCGGCCAGCAGCAGCGGGTGGCCATCATCCGGGCGCTGGCGACCCAGCCGCGGCTGATGCTGCTGGACGAGGTGACCTCCGCCCTCGACCCGATGCTGGTCGTGGAGGTGCTGGAGATCATCCGTGAGCTCAAGCAGTCGGGGATGACGATGATCCTCACCACGCACGAGATGGGGTTCTGCCGCGACATCTCCGACACCGTGTGCTTCCTCGACGGGGGCGTGCTGCTGGAGAAGGGGCCGCCGGAGAAGATCTTCAGCGATCCGGACGAGCCGCGCACCCGCGACTTCCTGCGCAGCGTCCTGGAGGCCCGCCGGTTGTGACGGACCGGCTCAGCGGCGGTGGCGGCCCCGGCCGGCGGCCGGCGGCTCGTCCCGGGGTGGCGCCAGCAGGCTGTGCCGCCGGCCGTACACGAGGTAGACGAGCATCCCGAACGCCATCCACAGCCCGAACCAGGCCCACGTCAGCACCTGCAGGTTGACCATCAGCCAGAGCGTCGCCGCCAGCGACAGGGCGGGCAGCAGCGGCGACAGCGGCACCCGGAACCCCCGGTCGAGGTGCGGCATCCGGCGGCGCATCACGATCACGCCCGCCGACACGAACAGGAACGCGAACAGCGCGCCCGTCACGACGAGCTGCTGCAACGTGAACACGGGCGCGAACGTGGCCAGCAGGATCGCCACGGCGCCGATCACCAGCGTCACTCGCGACGGCGTGTGGTATTTCCGGCTGATCGCCGACAGGCCGCGCGGGATGAGACCGTCGCGGGCCATCGAGAACAGCACCCGCGTCTGCCCCACGATCAGCACCAGGATCACGGTCGTCAGGCCGAGCACCGCGCCGATGTCGATGACGTGCACCATCCAGTCCACGCCGACGCCGCGGAACGCGCTGGACAGCGGCGCGTCGGCGGAGATGCGCGTGTACGGGATCATGCCCACCATGACCACGGCCACGGCGATGTAGATGACGGTGGCCACGACCACGCCGCGGATCATGCCCTTCGGCACGGCGCGGGAGGCGTTGGCGGTCTCCTCGGCGGCGGTCGCGACGATGTCGAAGCCGACGTAGGCGAACGCGATCGCGGGCGCCGCCGCGAAGATGCCGGCCCAGCCGAAGGCGTGGCTCTGGCCGATGACGAGGTCCAGCACGGTCGAGGGCGGCACGTCGAGCGGCTTGGGCGGGGCGTACAGGTCGCCGAAGTTGCTCGTCCTGACGTACAGGGCGCCCACCACGATGACGGCGCCGATCGCCAGCAGCTTGGCCGCCACCATGATCCACAGTGCCCGGAGGCCGATCCGCGCGTTGACCGCGACGACGCTCGCCAGGACCACCAGGATGAACACCGTGAGCGCGCCGCTGACCAGGTCGTGCCGGGGGAAGGTGATCCCGAAGTCGGCGAAGGCGCGCACCGTCAGCTCCGCCCACGCCTTGGCGACCACGGCGGCGGCGAGCTGCAGCTCCAGGATCAGCGCCCAGCCGATGATCCACGCCCACACCTCACCGAAGATCACATACGTGAAGGTGTAGGCGCTGCCCGAGGCCGGGATCGTGGACGACAGCTCGGCGTAGCACAGGCAGGCGAGCAGGCAGGAGATGCCCGCGATCATGAAGGACAGGATCACCCCCGGGCCCGCCATGGTCGCGGCCTGCTGGCCGGCGATGCTGAAGATGCCGGCGCCGATCATCACTCCGAGCCCGAGCACGACCAGGTCGGCCGGACGGTAGAGCTCGGCAAGGCTGTGCCGGGCGCCTGTGCGCAGACCGGTCGCCTCGGATGGCGGCAGGCGTCGGAGAATCGTGGACAAGGCACACCCCGCTCATGGAACTCGCCCACAGTGCCTCACCACAGGTGCAACAGCAAGCACAGGACGATTACGCCCCGGTCACCAGCCAGGCAGCGCCCGCGGCCCGGCGGCCGAGTGTGATCAAACGTGCCACCATCCACACCCCGAGCGCGCACCAAAGAGCAACGATGCCGAAATCTGTCGCGACGAGGGCCGCCGGGAGATACGCGAGCGTCGTCCACACCCCCGCCCACGCGAGGTAGCGCTGGTCGCCCGCGCCGATCAGCACCCCGTCGAGCACGAACACCACCCCGCAGATGGGCTGGAAGAGCGCCACGGGCCACAGCACGGCCAGGAGCTGCTCGGTGACCTGTGGATCGGCGTCGAACAGGCCGGGCAGCAGCGGCCGGGCCGCGATCACCAGCACGCCGAGCAGCACTCCCGACCACACGCCCCAGCGCACCATGCGTCCGGTCGCCTCCCTGGTCGCGGCCGCGTCGCCGGCCCCGAGGGTGCGGCCGGTGATCGCCTGACCGGCGATGGCGATCGCGTCGAGCGCGAAGGCCAGCAGCGTCCACAGCTGGGTGGCGATGGCGTACGCGGCGAGCTGCGCCTCGCCCATCCTCGTGGCGATCACCGTGCCCACGACGAGCACGATCCGCAGGCAGACCGTACGGATGAGCAGCGCGAACCCGGCCGTGCCCGCCCGCCTCACCCCCGCCACGTCGGGGACCAGCGGCGTGCCGAGCCGCCGGGCGCCCCTGACGACCACGGCCACGTACACGACGGCGCCGAGCGTCTGCGCCAGCACGGTGCCCCAGGCCGAGCCGGCGATGCCCCACCCCAGCACGAGCACGAACCACGCGTTCAGCGCCGCGTTGAGCGCGAACGAGCCCACCGCGACGACGAGCGGGGTCACCGTGTCCTGCAGCCCCCTCAGCACGCCGGTGCCGGCCAGCACGACCAGCATGCCGGGGGCGCCGATCAGGCTGATCCGCAGGTAGGTGACGGCCTCGCCGGCCTGCTCGGGACTCGCGCCGAACAGGCTCACGACGGCCGGCGCGAGCGGCCAGCAGAGCGCGATGAGGGCGAGGCCGATGGCGAGTGCCAGCCAGATGCCGTCCACGCCGTCGCGCATGGCCCGCGCGTGGTCGCCGGCCCCGGTGCGCCGCGCCACCGACGCGGTGGTGCCGTACGCGAGGAAGACGCACAGGTTCACCATCGTCGCGAGGACGGTGCCGGCCACACCGAGCGCGCCCACGGCGACGGTCCCGAGGCCGTGGCCCACGATCGCGTAGTCGGCCAGCAGGAACAGGGGCTCGGCCACCAGCGCGCCGAACGCCGGCACGGCAAGGCGGAGAATCTCCTTGTCCTGGCGTGTAATGGGCATTTGCCTATTATGGCCCTTACCTGGTATGTCGGGCCAACTTTCTTTTCTCCACAGCCGGTGGACAGTGTTTCCACTGGTCGGCGACATGGTCGGGGAGAAGTGAACAAGTTATCCCCAGGCTCGTCCACAGAGCTTTCACATGTTGGGCGTGGTCATGCACAGGTTGTCCCCAGGGTTATCCACAGGCTGTCCACAGCCCGCGTTGCTCCTTGCCCGGGAACCGGCCAAACTGTCAGACCGGTCGGCTACAAGTGGGGGTGGTGCGACCAAGGCGAGGCTGTTGAGGGGGCGCCGTGAGCATCGACGAGGAAACCGGCGCAGGGCCGGGTTTCGAGCGCACGCCGCCCAGCAACATCGAGGCCGAGCAGTCCGTCCTCGGCGGCATGCTGCTGTCCAAGGACGCGATCGCCGACGTCGTCGAGATCATCCGCTCCGACGACTTCTACCGGCCCGCCCACCAGATGATCTACGACGTCATCACCGACCTGTACGGCAGGGGCGAGCCCGCCGACGCGGTCACCGTCTTCGACGAGCTGCAGAAGCGCGGCGAGATGGCCAGGGTCGGCGGCGCCGCCTACCTCCACACGCTGACGGCGGTCGTGCCCACGGCGGCCAACGCCGGCTACTACGCCAAGATCGTCCGCGAGCAGGCCATCCTGCGCCGCCTCATCGAGGCCGGCACCCGCATCGTCTCCTTCGGCTACGGCGGCAACAACGAGGAGGTCGACGACCTCGTCGACCGCGCCCAGGCCGAGATCTACAAGGTCACGGAGCGCCGCACCTCCGAGGACTACGCCCCGCTGGCCGACATCATGCCGGGCGCCCTGGACGAGCTGGAGGCCATCGGCAGCCGCGGCGGCCAGATGGTCGGCGTCCCCACCGGCTTCCAGGACCTCGACCAGCTCACCAACGGCCTCCACCCGGGCCAGATGATCGTCGTCGCCGCCCGTCCGGCCATCGGGAAGGCGCTGGCGCTCGACACGCCTCTACCCACTCCCGATGGCTGGACCACGATGGGCGAGGTTCAGGTCGGCGATCATCTCATCGGCGCCGACGGCAAGCCCACTCGCGTGGTGGCGGCCACCGACATCATGCACAACCGGTCGTGCTACGAGGTGGAGTTCAGCGACGGCACGGTGATCGTGGCCGACGCCCAGCATCAGTGGCTCACCGACACGCGCGCATCCCGCCGATCTGCGCAGCAGGCCGCGACTAACTACGACAGGTACCGCAATCAGCGGACGTTCGCCGAGGTGCGTACGACCGAGGAGATCGCCGCCACGCTACGGTGCAACACCGCGGACAAGCGGCTCAACCACACCGTCGTCAACGCCCGGCCGCTGGAACTGCCCGACCGCGACCTGCCGATCCCCCCGTACGCGCTGGGCATCTGGCTGGGTGACGGCCACTCCGGCGGCGCACGGTTCACCACCGGAGATCCGGAGATCGCCGAGCACGTGGCCGCCGAAGGTCTTCGAGTGGAGCATCGTGGCGGGTTGCTGTACGCGATGCTGCTGCCCGAGCCGGAGCCGGTCGCCGAGCGGCCGTGCATCGTGTGCGGCAAGCCGTTCACGCCCCAGACATCCCAGGTGCGCACCTGTGGCAGGGTGTGCGGTTGCAAGTCGAGAGGCTCCGCACACGGACCTTCCGGGCCACCCGAGTGTCCTGACTGTGGTGGCCCGTCCAGCGGGCACCGCCAATGCCAGGAGTGTCGAAATGATCACGGCACCATGGCCGCGCTGCTGAGAAAGCTGGGCGTGCTGGGCAGCAAGCACATTCCGGGCGAGTATCTACGTGCGTCCGAGGAACAGCGCAGGGCGCTTCTGGCTGGACTTCTGGACACTGACGGCTACGTCAACGCCGACGGGTCAGTCCAGTTCGCCGTCACGAACCGCCGCCTGGCAGAGGACACCTGGGAGCTGATCCTGAGCCTGGGATACAAGGCGACCTGGACGTCCAAGCGGGTACGGGGGCGCACCGAGGACAGCTCGACGAGCTATGCGATCACGTTCACGCCTTCCGACAAGGTCTTCCGGCTTGACCGGAAGAACGCCCGGATCAAGACCGACGTCCACCCCAAGGCGACCTACCGGAACATCACCGACGTCCGGCCGACGGCGTCCGTGCCGGTGCGGTGTGTGGAGGTGGAGAATGCCGATCACATGTACCTGGCGGGGCGGACGTGGATTCCCACCCACAACTCCACCCTCGGACTGGATTTCGCCCGCTCTGCCGCGATCAAGCACGGCATGACGACCGTCATCTTCTCCCTGGAGATGTCGCGCAACGAGATCACCATGCGTCTGCTCTCGGCGGAGGCGCGGGTGGCGCTGCACGCGATGCGCTCCGGCATGATGAGCGACGACGACTGGACCCGGCTGGCGCGCCGCATGAGCGAGGTGGCCGAGGCGCCGCTGTTCATCGACGACTCGCCCAACATGTCGATGATGGAGATCCGGGCCAAGTGCCGCCGCCTCAAGCAGCGCAACGACCTGCGGTTCGTGGTCATCGACTACCTCCAGCTGATGAGCTCGCCCAAGAAGACCGAGAGCCGCCAGAACGAGGTCTCCGAGATCTCCCGTGCCATCAAGCTGCTGGCCAAGGAGCTGGAGGTCCCGGTCATCGCGATCTCCCAGCTCAACCGAGGCCCCGAGCAACGCACCGACAAGCGCCCAGCCGTGAGCGACCTTCGCGAATCGGGATCGATCGAGCAGGACGCCGACATGGTGATCCTGCTGCACCGGGAGGACGCCTACGAGCGCGAGTCTCCGCGGGCGGGCGAGGCGGACCTCATAGTCGCCAAGCACCGTAACGGCCCGACGGCGACCGTGACCGTGGCCTTCCAGGGCCACTACAGCCGGTTCGTCGACATGGCCCAGCACTGACCCGCCACCTGGAGGGTCCGCGATTCCGTGAGCGAGTGCGGCGGATCACGACCTTTGATAACGCTCCGCGATGTCGGACTGGGCCTTCTCGTCGGGGAAGACCCACTTGCGGAGCGCCCAGAAGCGGAAGACCATGGCGATCAGCGTGCCGATGATCTGAGCGCTCATGAAGTCGGCGATCTCCTGGGTCACCAGGCTCACATCCGGGGTCTCCAGGCGGAACACGTACCGGGAGATCCACAGCGGAGCGGAGCTGAGCACCAGACCGATGCCACTGACCAGGAAGAACAGCGCCGCCTCGTGACGGCGCTCGCGGCCGCCCCTGGTCCGGAAGGACCATTCGCGGTTCAACACGTAGGACACGATCGTCGCCACGAGCACCGCGATGATCTTCGCGGTCACCGGCTTCGGCTCCAGAACAGTCAGCTTCAGCCCATAGAACACCGTGTTGTCCACGAAGAACGCTGTTCCGCCCACCACCGCGAACTTCAGCAGTTCGCGGTGCTTCAGCACAAGTGCGTGCAGCGGTTCCGGTAATTTCGCGAGTACCGCGTTCGCCATTCGGAGCACCCTCGATCTTCTCACCGGTCGAACACCCTGGGGTCAGGCGTGCCGCAGATCGCCCGTTGAGCTCGGTGGCCGATACGTTCTCCGCGGGCAGCCTCCCTGTGCCTCAGGCCGCCGTGGGTCTGATGTCCTTCGACAGTGCCGCCGGGATCACCGCAGCCAGCACCGCCAGCACCGCGCACCCGCCCGTCACCCCCGCGATCGTGCCCCACGGCATCGTGACCCCCGGCAGCGTCCCCGGGATCAGCCCCGTGAGCTGGACCAGCGCCGTCCACAGGCCGACCAGGCTGAGCGCCGTGGCCAGCGCGGCGAGGACCGTGCCGACCGCCACCACCAGCAGCGCCTCGCCCATCACGTACCTCAGGACCTGGCTCCGCGTCGCCCCCAGCAGGCGCAGCGCCCCGCGCTCGGCCGAGCGGTCCGAGGCGGCCATCAACAGGGTGTTGACCAGGGCGATCGCCGTGTACGCCAGCATGATGCCGAGCACCACCAGCAGGCCCAGCCGGCTGGCCGAGGCGCGGCCCGCGCCGAGCCGGCGCTCCCACGCGGCCTTGGTGAGCGCGGTGGCGTTGTGTCCCTGGGTGGCCCGCTGGAGCGCCGCCCCGACCTGGTCCGCCGTGGCGCCCGGCCGCAGTTTGACGTACGCCCGGTACGGCAGGGCCGAGAAGGCGTGGGCCGGGGTGACGTAGGAGTCGGCGGTGGAGCGGGGGCCGAGCACGGCGGTGACCGTGAAGGACGCCTCGCTGCCGTCGGCGCGCCACATGGTGACGCTCTGGCCGACGCCCAGGTCCCACGTCTCGGACACCGCGATCGTGTCGTCGCGGAGCCCGGCCAGCGACCCGGCGACGACCGGCACGTCCACGCTCTGGCGCAGGGCGCCGGGGTCGACGGCCTCGGCCGGCCGCCGGATCAGCGCGGTCCTGCCTTCGAGGGTGTAGACGCTGGTCGGCGTCACCGTGGTGACGTCCGCCCCGGGCACGGCACGCAGGCGCTGCACGAGCTGCCGGTCGAGCCCGGCCGAACCGGTGGGCAGCACCACGTAGTCGGCGCGGATCGGCCCGGCCTCCATCGCGGTCTTGGCGGCGTCACTCATGGCGGCGGCGCCCAGCAGCGAGGCGGCGAGGCCGACCGTGACGAGGACCGGCGCGGCGGTCGCGGCGGTCTGCCGGGCGGAGGCCACCGCGCCGGCCGCGACGACGGTGCCGCCCGCGCCGCGCAGCCGCTCGACGGGCCAGGTGAGCAGCCGGGTGACGGGCCGCACCACGATGGGCGCGAGCAGGCCGACGGCGGCGATGAGCAGCATCAGGACCGGCATGGACGACTTGTTGCCGGTCGCGGTCGACGGGTCGCCCACGGCCGTCATCGTCATGCTGACCAGGGCGGTGGCCAGGGTGGCGAGGCCGGCGACCCATCGGCCGGTCGTCATGGCACTCTGTTCCACTGCCGCCTCGCGCAGGGCCTCGGCCGGGGGCACCCGGCCGGCCCGCCGGGCCGACAGGACCACCCCGAGCGCCGCGACGAGGACCCCGGTGCCGAAGGCGATCCACGAGGGCACCGAGGAGGTGCTGGGGATCAGCCAGGCGGGCGCCATCCCGAGGCTGACCAGCCAGTCCTGGACGGGGCGGGCGCCGAGTGGGCCGAGCAGGGCGCCGGCCGCGGAGGCGGTGACGGCGACCAGCAGGGCCTCGCCGTACACCATGTGCCTGACCTGCCGGGTGGTGGCGCCGATGGTGCGCAGCAGAGCGAACTCGCGTCGGCGCTGTCCCACCGCGAACGCGAACGTGGACGAGACCACGAAGACGGCGATGAAGCCGGCGAACCCGGCGGCGATGCCGACGATGGTGTTGGCGTTGTCGCGCGCGTTCTCGTCGGCCGCGCGTGAGGGGTCCGCGAGCGCCCTGTCCTGGCCGGTCAGGACCCGCGCCTTCCCGCCGGCCGCCGCCTCGACCTCCGCGGAGCCCTTCCACACGGCGAGCGCGGTGATGCGCGGCGAGAGGCGCGCGGCCTGCGCGTCGGAGAAGAAGACGGTGGCCTCGGGGCCGGGCGAGGTGATGCCCACGACGGTGTACGGCCGGGCGCCGGCGGCGGTGACGACCGGCACCTGGTCGCCGATCCGCGGACCGGGTACGGAGGCGGCCGATACGCGCTCGCCGGCGGGGGCGCCGCCGGTCACCGCGATCTCGCGTGCCGTCGCGGGGGCGCGGCCGGCCACCAGCCGGTGCGGGGCGGTCCGGGCGGCGGCCCAGGGGCGGCCCACGGCGGGCGGTCCTCCGGCGAGCTGGGCGGGGAAGGCCCGGTCCACGACCGCTCCCGGGAGGCGGTCGGCCAGGCCGGCGGGGACGCCGCGGGGCTCGGCGAGCGGTGCGCTGCTGCCGCCCTGCCAGGTGGGCACGGTGAGCCGGTCGTCCGGCACGACGACGACGGGCGCGGCGGCGTAGCGCTGCGGGCCCCGGTCGGGGGAGCCGGTGGTGGTGGCGAGCACCTGGCCGAGCGCGGCGATCAGCGCCGCGCCGAGCGCGAGGGCGGCGAAGGTCCCGACGAACGAGATCCATCGGGTGCGCAGGGTGGCGAGGGCGATTCTCAGCACGACGCCGCCTCCAACTGGAGCATGCGGGTGGCGACGAGTTCGGCCGTGGGGTCGGCCAGCTCGCCGTACACGCGCCCGTCGGCCAGGAAGACCACCCGGTCGGCGTACGAGGCGGCGACCGGGTCGTGCGTGACCATCACGATGGTCTGCGCGTGCCTGTCCACCAGCGTGCGCAGGAGATGGAGCACCTCCCGGCTGGTGTTGGCGTCGAGCGCGCCGGTCGGCTCGTCGGCGAACAGCACCGCGGGCCGCGTGACCAGGGCCCGCGCTATCGCCACGCGCTGCTGCTGCCCGCCGGACATCTCGGCGGGCCGGTGCCCGGCGCGGCCGGCCAGCCCCACGGCGGCCAGGCTCTGCCGTACCAGCTCCGGGTCAGGACGGCGGCCGGCCAGGCGCAGCGGCAGGCCGACGTTCTGGGTGGCGGTGAGCGACGGCAGCAGGTTGAACGCCTGGAAGACGAACCCGATCCGGTCGCGGCGCAGCAGCGTGAGCTGCTTGTCGGTGAGCCCCGACAGGTCGCGGCCGTCGACCGTCACCTGTCCGGACGTGGGCCGGTCCAGCCCGGCGGCGCACTGCAGCAGCGTCGACTTGCCCGAACCGGACGGCCCCATGACGGCCGTGAACGTGCCGGTCCTGAAGGCGATCGTCACGTCGTCGAGCGCGGTGACGCCATGCGCGTACTGCTTGGTGACGGAGGTCAGCTCGACCCCTTGCATGAGATCCACGGGAAGAACGCTAGGGACGCCGGATTCGGCCGGGTACCGGACGAGTGACTAGGATTCCCCGGTGCTCACGGGACGCGCTGACGACCAGGCGGTACTGGACGCCCTGCTGGGCGGGGCCCGCGACGGGCGCAGCGCCGCGCTGGTCGTCCGCGGCGAGCCCGGCATCGGCAAGACCTCGCTGCTGGCCTACGCGGGGGAGCGGGCCGAGGGCATGACCGTGCTGCGCGGCACCGGCATCGAGACCGAGGCGGAGATCCCGTTCTCCTCGCTGCACCTGCTGCTGCGCCCGGCGCTCGCCCGCGCGGACGCCCTGCCCGAGCGGCAGGCGGCGGCGCTCAAGGGCGCGCTCGGCGTCGGGCCGGCGAGCCGGGACGACGAGTTCCTCGTGGGCCTGGCCGTCCTGTCGCTGCTGTCGGACCTGGCCGAGGAACGGCCCCTGCTGTGTCTGGTGGACGACGCGCACTGGCTGGACAGGGCGTCGGCGGTGGCGCTGCGGTTCGCGGCTCACCGCCTCCACGCCGAGGGTGTCGTGCTGCTGTTCGGCGCCCGGGACGGCTTCGACGCCGCCGGTCTGCCGGAGCACGTGCTGGCCGGGCTCGACCGGGAGAGCGCCGCGCGGCTGCTGACGGAACGCGCGCCCGGCCTCGACGGGGCGTTGCGCGAGCGGGTCATCGAGGAGAGCGGCGGCAACCCGCTCGCGCTGCTCGAACTGCCCGGCAGCACGCCCGTCCAGGGCCCGCTGCCGCTGCCGCGCCGCATCCAGGAGGCGTACGCCGCGCGCATCGCCGCCCTGCCGGAGCCGGTGCGGACCGTGCTGGTGCTGGCCGCGGTCGAGGACGGCGGCGAACTGCCCGTGATCATGCGGGCCGCCGAGGAGCTCGGCGTCCCGCCCATGGCCCTGGGCACGGCGGAGCGTTCCGGGCTGATCCGGGTCGAGGGGGCTCGGGTGACGTTCGCGCACCCGCTCATGCGCGCCGCCGCGTTCCGGCACGGCACGTTCGCCGAGCGGCTGGCGATGCACCGCGTGCTCGCGCGGCTGCTCGACGGGCGGCCGGACCGGCGGGCGTGGCACCTGGCCGCGGCGGCGACGGGCCCGGACGAGACGGCCGCGCTGGCGCTGGAGCAGGCCGCGGAGCGGGCCAGGGAGCGCGGCGGCGACGCGGGCG